>NZ_JBXMIS010000138.1:0-53293 GCF_057073975.1 Conyzicola sp.
GGCGCCGACGCCAACGAGAACGCCATCCGCATGGCACGGCTCACCACCGGGCGCGACAAGGTGCTCTCGACCTACCGCTCGTACCACGGCAACACGGGGGCAGCGATCGTCGCGACCGGCGACTGGCGACGGATGCCGAACGAGTACGCGCGCGGCCACGCCCACTTCTTCGGCCCGTTCGAGTACCGCTCCGAGTTCTGGTCGGACTCGCCGGAGCAGGAGTCGGAGCGCGCGCTGCGCCACCTCGCCCGCATCATCGAGGTGGAGGGGGCGTCATCCATCGCGGCCATCTTGCTGGAGACCGTTCCGGGAACCGCGGGAGTGCTTGTTCCGCCCCCGGGGTATCTCGCGGGAGTGCGCGCCCTGTGCGACCGCTACGGCATCGTTCTCATCTTCGACGAGGTCATGTGCGGCTTCGGGCGCACGGGCTCGTGGTTCGCGTGGCAGGACGCGTCGATAAGCGGCAGTGACGGCGGTGTCGTGCCCGATCTCATCACCTTCGCCAAGGGCGTCAACTCCGGCTACGTGCCGGTCGGCGGTGTCGTCATCTCCGAGTCCATCGCGCAGGCCTTCGACACGCAGGTCTTTCCCGGCGGGCTCACCTACTCCGGCCACCCCCTTGCGATGGCGTCGATCGTCGCGTCCATCGATGCGATGGAGTCGGAGGGCATCATCGAGAACGCGGCGGCCATCGGCCGCGACACCCTCGGCCCCGCCCTGCGGGAGCTGGCAGAGAAGCACGAGATCATCGGCGACGTTCGCGGCCTCGGCGTGTTCTGGGCTCTCGACCTCGTGAGCAACCCGCAGTCGCGGGAGCCGGTCACCGGTGCCGTCATGGGCGAGCTCAAGAAGGCGCTCATGGCCACGGGGCTGCTTCCCTTCGTGGCCGACAACCGCATCCATGTCGTTCCCCCGTGCGTCGTCACGGCAGACGAGGTGTCGCGTGCTGTCGAGATCTACGACCAGGTGCTCACCGAGTTCGAAGCACGCGCGTGAGCGACGACACGCAGCCGAGAAGACTCGCCCCAGGGGCGCCCGGGGTGCCGCAGCGCTTCCTCATCGAACCGGATGACTACCAGGCCCAGCTCGTCGGCACGGCCGGCGACGGCCGCCGCTTCTTCATCACCACGCCGTTCGAGCCGGGGGAGGAGTACGTCGCCCTGTTCTGGTGGACGCCCGATGGCGAGTTCGATGCGATCGACGTCGACGCGTTCGGACCACGCGAGCTGCTCGCCGAGACGGATGTCGAAGACGCGATCGAGCGCCGCATCGCCCAGCTCGGCGGGTTCCGAATCGAGCCGATCAGCGTCGCGCCGTTCGTCGCAGAGTCGCACGGCACGAGCTTCGGCTTCATTCCGCAGGAGTTCTCCGGGCACATCTCCGTCAACCTCATGCCGGGCGACTACATGGCGTTCAACGATCCATGGGACTCGGGAGAGTACGACACGTGACCGAGTTCGTCACGCTCGGCAGCGATGACGCCGGCGAGCTGCTCACCCTGCAGCGCGCGGCCTACTCCACCGAGGCGCAGATCTACAGCGACCCCTTCCTGCCGGCTCTCACGCAGACGCTCGACGAGCTGCGCGAGGAGCTTGCCGGGCCGAGCCTCGGCATTCGCGATGGCGGGCGCCTCGTCGCCGCACTGCGGTGGTTTGTCGAGGGGAGCATCGCGCACATCGGGCGCATCACCGTCGCCCCCGATATGCAGGGCCGCGGCCTTGGCACCCAGCTGCTGCGCGAGGCCGAGCGTCGAAGCGGCGCAGCCAGCTTCGAGCTGTTCACCGGGCACCTGAGCGCGGCGAACCTGCGCCTGTACGAGCGGGAGGGATACCGGCAGACGATGCGGATGCCGCTGCGGGAGGGCGTCGAGCTGATCTACCTGCAGAAGCAGGCTCCCATCCCCACCGCGTAGACTTGGACGCCGTGCCAACGCCCACTGCCAGCCCCTACGTCATCCCGGTCTTCGACCTGATGCACCGACCCGGTGAGATGCGCGAGATCGCGATCGATGCTCCCGCCATCGAGTCCTTCGGCAACGCCGTGATCGCCGTCACCGAGGGCACAGAGGTGCACCTCGACGTGCGTCTCGAGTCGCTTCACGACGGAATCCTCGTGACCGCAGACGTCGACACGGTGGCCACGGGGGAGTGCGTGCGGTGCCTCACCGACGTGGCCCTGCCGGTGCGGGTCGATATCGCGGAACTTTTCGCGTATTCTCTTGACGAAGCTTTTGACTACGCGGTTGTCGACGATTCTCTGGATCTCGAACCGCTGGTCAGGGACGCGGTGGTGCTCTCACTGCCGTTCCAGCCGGTCTGTCGTCCGGATTGCCCAGGCCTCGACCCAGAAACGGGCGAGCGACTGGAAGATTTTCCAGACAGGAAACCCGCCGAGATAGTTGATCCGAGATGGTCTGCGCTCGCGGGGTTCACGACAGCCGACACAGAGACTACTGACGGTGGCGACACCGCTGAAGAAGAGAAGAGATAGCCATGGCTGTACCGAAGCGCAAGATGTCGCGGGCATCCACCCGCATGCGCCGCGCCCAGTGGAAGGCTGAAGCCCCCACCCTGGTCAAGACCGTCGAGAACGGCAAGGTCACCTACAGCCTTCCGCACCGCGCGAAGGTCGTCGAAGACTCCACCGGCACCCCCCTGTACCTCGAGTACAAGGGCCGGAAGGTCGCCGACGTTTAATGCTTCCTGGCCCGCCCTTCCGGCGGCGCCGTATGAAGCTCCACCCCGGATAGCGACGGGAGCGGCTCGTGACAGGTAGTACCTCGTCGCGAGTCTCTTTGTCGTTGGCGCTCGGCGTCGAGATCGGCGAGGAGCTTCTCGAGCTCGCGCTCACGCACCGCTCGTACTCGTACGAGCACGGTGGCTCTGCCAACAACGAGCGCCTCGAGTTTCTCGGCGACTCGATCCTCGGGCAGGCCGTCACGGTCATGCTCTACACAGAGAACCCGACCCTCGACGAGGGAGACCTCGCCAAGCGCCGGGCAAGCCTCGTGTCGTCGGTCGCCCTGGCCGAGGTGGCACGGTCGATCGGCATCGGCCCGCACATCCGCCTCGGTCGCGGAGAACAGCTCACCGGCGGGCACGACAAGTCCTCGATCCTCGCGGATGCGGTCGAGGCCATCATCGGCGCCGCCTTCCTCTCGCTCGGCGCCGATGCGGCGACGGAGCTCGTGCTGCGCCTCATCCGGCCGCTCATGGACAACCCCGACCGCTTCGGTGCGGCCATGGACCCGAAGACGAGCCTGCAGGAGCTCGTCGCGCGCCAGGGGCACGGGCTGCCCTCCTACCTCGTGACCGACAGCGGGCCAGATCATCTCAAGCGCTTCAGCGCGACCGTCGTGATCGACGGCGAGCCGGTGGCCACCGGTGTCGGCTCGAGCAAGAAGCAGGCGGAGATGGCCGCGGCCCTCGACGCCTGGACAATGCTCTCGGCGCCGTAGCGTGCCAGAGCTGCCAGAGGTCGAGGTCGTTCGCGCCGGCCTCGAGCCGATCGTCACCGGGGCGAGAATCGCGTCCGTCAGCGTGCTCGACGAGCGCTCCCTTCGACGCCACGACGGACCGAGCGAGGACTTCGTGCACCGCCTTGTCGGCCGCACGCTCGAGGTGCCGCAGCGCCGCGGCAAGTTCATGTGGCTACCGCTGCGTCCGGTGGACGAGCCCGTGCACACCGAGGCGCTCGTCACCCACCTCGGAATGTCTGGCCAGGTGCTGCTGCGACCGCCGGGTGTCGACGACAGGCTGACGCGCATCCGGTTCGAGCTGCAGCATCCGGTTCACGGTCAGGTGCGCATGAACTTCGTCGACCAGCGCATCTTCGGATCCATGGCGATCGACGAGCTCGTGCCGGTGAGTGACATGGATGCCGGCTCCGCCCAGTTTGTGCCGACGGCAGTCGCGCACATCGCCCGCGACCCCCTCGACCCGCTGTTCGACGAGGCGCTGTTCCTCGACCGGCTTGCCCGACGCAACTCCGGCATCAAGCGCGCGCTGCTCGACCAGGGCCTCATCAGCGGCATCGGCAACATCTATGCCGATGAGTCGCTATGGGCGGCCCGCATCCACTACGAGCAGCTCGCCTCGACGATCACGCGCCCGCGTGCGCGTGCACTGCTCGCCGAGGTGCGGGCGGTGCTGCGGCAGGCGCTGTCGGAGGGCGGCACGAGCTTCGACGACCAGTACAAGAACGTCAACGGCAATTCCGGCTACTTCGAGCACTCGCTCAAGGTCTATGCGCAGCAGGGCACGCCATGCCCGCGGTGCGGGCGTCTCGTCGTGCGCGAGCAGTTCATGAATCGCGGCTCGCACTTCTGCCCGCACTGCCAGAAGCCGCCGAAGCGCGTTTTGTGAGCAATCCACGCGTTGACATTGACTGCGTACCGACCGTTCTGCTAGCTTGGCGCGGCTGAGAAGTTTTTCTCACCATTGTCGCAGTCTGAAAGGTCCTCATGATCAAGAAATCCCGAATTGGCAGCGGTCTGCTCGGCGTGGGGGCTGTAATCGCCCTCGTGCTCGGAAGCGCTGTTTCTGCCCAAGCTGTTTCGGCAACCGTTGGAGGAGACGTCAACTGCAATGGCTACAACGTCTACTACAGCACCACTCGATACGTCTCGGCCAATAGCACCCGCATCCAGTACACGCTGTCGAACTCGGCGGGCAGCAGCGAGGGACTGTCTGGCACTTACCTCGGAGTGCACCTGAACACATCGAACACATACCTTGGCCAGAAGAGCATGACGATCCAGAGCCCGACGGCAGTGCTGAGCCCCTACTACGTCAAGGGAACGTCATTCACGCTTTACGGCCACATGGACGCATCGCTTGGAGTCTGCGACAACCACTTCTCAGGCACCCTCTACTATTAGCCAGATGACCCGCGACTCGGCAATGTCTATCGTCTCCGCGCGTCGCGGTTCCAGCATGGTGGCCGCGTTTATTCTTGCGGCCACCATGCTGTCTGGTTGCGCAGGGTCAACGGCCACGCACGACGCTGCGCCAACCGAGCTCGACTCGGACACCGGCTTCACCGGCATCTCCGGTGTGACGGAAGAATACGCGGCGACTGCCGGTGAGCTTGTGTTGCCCGAGGGCGACGCCTTCCCCGAAGCGCCTTTCGGAGACTCAACGGGCTCCTATCAGGCGGGCTACGGCGCCTCTGCTGCGGTGAACTACTGGAACTGCGCGTGGGGCCGCACCTTCCTCGCCGCTCAGGGTGTAGACCCCGTCGCCGCTGATGCGGCCCTTGTGCAATTCGCTGCCATCATGGACACCGAGGTATACAAGCTCCACTACGACCCCGCGAGCGCGTACCCGTTGTTCGAGGAGGCCGTAGCCAACGGCCAGCTAGGAGACCCCAGCGGGGTTCAACTCCTGGTAGACGGCGGCTGCCCTCCCAAATGATGAGCCGAGCCTTTGCATGCGCGGCGCTCGTGCTCACGCTTGCCGGATGCACCGCGACCGCCCCTGACGAGCCCGCGAAGACGCCTGCCATTGCCGCCACCACCGAGGTAGTTCTTCGCGACATTACGTCAGTCGTGGTGGTGTCGGGAGACGTGGCCTCCAATCCGCACTATCTCGCCACGGCGCCAGTCGCCGGGGTGCTCACCTATGTGGCAACGACAAAGACGCTTGCTCCCGGCACGAATATCGCCGACGTGGCTGGCACGAAGATCGCGACGCCCGCACTCGGCCAAGTCGTCCAGTGGTTGCGGTCGAGCGGAGAGACGGTTGCGAAGAACTCGCCAGTGGCTGAGCTTGCGTATTCGGGTTTCGGGATTCCCGTGGAAGTACCGGCAGAGCTGCTCTACCGCATTTATGGCCCGATGCCGGTCGTCGCGAAGGCGAACATCACCGGTGGGCCGTCGGGTGTGGCGTGCACTCTGGTGCCGACCTCGACAGGCGGTGATGTCGTGGCAGTACCTGACGATGGGTATCGCCCATCGCTGTGCCTTCTGCCGCTCGATGTCGATGTGACTGCCGCCCTTCCCGCAAAGGTCGGCGTGCCGACTGCCTCGCACCCGGGGGTCCTCGCCCTTCCCGTGTCCGCCGTCTCGGGCTTCGCGGGCAGCGGTCAGGTTTCGCTGGTCGACGGCTCCCTCACATCGACCGTGGACGTCGAGCTCGGCATCAGCGATGGCGCATACGTAGAGATCGTTGGCGGGTTGAGTAAGGGTGACCTGGTTCTAGCGCGCGCGCCCGGCATCCAGTAGCTCGTGGCCGTCATTGAGGCACGGGGACTCTCCTCCGTCATACCGCGCACAGACCAGCCGCTGCTGCAGGGCGTCGACCTCACCGTTGAGGCATCCGAGTCAGTGGCCATCCTTGGCAGGTCGGGGTCGGGCAAGACCAGTCTGCTGTCCATTCTTGGACTGATGCAGCGCGCAGACACCGGATCACTGGCAATCGGCGGTCGCGACGTCGCGAGGGTGAGCGAGTCGGAAGCAGCGCGGCTGCGCAACGAGCTCATCGGCTTCGTGTTTCAGAACTACTCGCTCATCGCAGACCTCACGGTTTTCGACAATGTCGCGCTGCCGCTTCAGTACGGAACGGCTTCACCCCGCTCGCAGCAGCGCTCTCGAGTCATGGAGATGCTTGAACTTGTTGGGTTGCAGCGATTCGCGCGATCTCGGCCAGCGCGCCTTTCGGGCGGGGAGCAGCAACGCGTGGCAATTGCCCGCGCCCTTGTGCGTCGTCCCAAGGTCGTGCTTGCCGATGAGCCGACCGGCGCGCTCGACTTCTCGACGAGGGACGACGTCATTCGATCGCTAAAGAGCGCAGCCAGCGCTGCAGACAGCTGCCTAGTGATGGTGACCCACGACGCAGCCGTCGCAAACCAGATGGATCGCCGGCTTCACCTTGTCGACGGAGTACTCCGCATCGAGGGCGCCTGATGCGCCCGGTCGCACGAGCCTGGCGCGAACTACGCACCCAGTCGCTCCGCTACGGACTGGCCGGACTCTCGATGCTGATCGGTGTTCTTGGTATCTCATCGATCGCGATCGTCAACTCGGTCGCTCTCGATATGCTCGTCGCCCAGCAGGAGCAGCTGCACGGTCGCGAGGCTAGTTACGCGGCGAACTTCGCCGTAACCCCCGCGCAGCTGAACGGGGATCTCGACCCCGTGAACAGCCTGGCCGGGCTGCATGACGACCTGATCTCTCGCTTTGCATCGGATTCCATCAGCATCGCAATCCAGGCAGACCGCACGATGGCGCTCGAATCACCGTCGCAACACGCGGCAAATGAACCAGGGGATAGCCTGCTGGTGAAGTGGACAGACGGCAGCATCGGCGAGCTTCAGAGACTGCCCGTCATTGACGGAACGCTGCCCTCGGGCATCTACCCTCCTGGTCTGGCCCTCAACGAATCAGCGGCAAGCGCAATCGGGTATCCCGACGTGCAGCAGGCGTTCCTCCTTTCCTCTATCGACAGCCAGCCCTTGTCTGTCGTGATCACCGGAGTCGTCGGCGACGGATTGACGGAGCCGACCGCATACGGTGACATGGACCTCGCACTCCAGTTCTTCCCGCTCACGCTCGCAGATGAGAGCATGACTCTTCGAATGCAGGGGGTCGCGCTGCAAGAATCCGATGCCGGACGCGTGGTTGCTCAACTCACCCCGCACGGCTTCTCCGCTCCCGAGGGAGCGCAGCGTGTGGACACTGTGGAGTCCGTGCGCGCCCAGGTCGGGTTCCTTCGCCTTGTGTTCGGTGGGTGCGCGCTTGCGATCCTCGTCATTGCGGCGATCGGCACAGCCAACGTCGGGCTGAGTTCCGTGTCGGAACGGGCGCGCGAGCTCGTTGTGAGACGAGCTCTAGGCGCCCGCCGACGAGACATCTTCGCGCAGCTCATCTCGGGGGCAGTTGCGGTCGGAGTGCTGATATCGCTCATCGCTGTGTCGCTAACCGTGGCTGCCGTCTATCTGCTGGTGCCGCAGCTGATTCCTGCCGCGTCATCTGTCACCTCGCCCCAGTTCCCCCTAGACGCGTGCGTTGCGGGCATCGTGGCGGCTATGGGCACGGCGGTCCTCGGAGGGCTCTTGCCAGCGATCAAGGCGACGCGTCTACCGGTGGGACTTGCGCTCCGCGAGTGAGCAGCGCCCACATCCCGAGCACGGGTCTAGACGTCGAGCCGCCACGCCCCCTCGTAGCCCATCGGCACGAAGCCGACGGCCTCGTTGACGTCGAGCATGTAGCGGTTCTCCTCCGCGTTGAACGTGACGACCGAGGGGTGGCCGGGGCGAAGCCGCTGCAGGTGGTCGAGGTTCGCGACCTTCAGCAGCATCCCGAGCCTGTTGCCGCGGTGCTCGCGCAGCACAAGGGTGTCGTCCTGGTGCACGGCGCGTTTCGCCTCTGCCGGCACGGAGAGCGTGGTGAACCCGGCGAGGCGCCCGCTCGGCATGTGCTCGACGGCGGTCGTCAGCATCGATCGCGGGCTGAGCTCGTGGGCGGCCTCGACGGCCGCGATGCGCTCTGGCGTCCAGAGGTCCTCCGGCTCCTCGAGACCGGCCGAGGGGGCATCGGTGCTCATGCGGGTGAGCAGCAGCGCCATGTCGTCCATCCACTCCGGTGGTGTGCGACCGACCCAGGAGTGCAGGCGGTAGCCAGGAGCCGGCTCTGGAACCTCGAGGGCTGCAGGCAGCGGAAGGCGACTGCCCCGCTCGACCTGCTGCAGCCGGTAGCCGCGGTTAAGCAGAAAGCGCACCTCTGCATTGCCCGCTGGCACGCCGCCGAAGCCTGTTGGCGACGGGATGCGGTCGCCGGGGCCATCGGCTGATGCCGCGTAGACGAGCAGCTTGGTTCGCGCCTCCGCACGGCAGTGCTGCTCGATCGCGTCGGCCATGGCCGTGCCGATGCCACGGTTGCGATACGCCGAGAGCACGCTGACCATGAGCCATGCCGTGTCGGGGTCAGTGACGAGCCGGTCGTACATGGCGCGCCCGACGAGTCGCCCGTCGACGCGCACGCCGAAGAGCCGGCGGGGGCTCTGCGGATCCTGCCACCATGGCAGCACCTCGGCGGGCGACAGCCGCAGGTCGTCGGTGCCGTAGGTCTCGGCCTCGACATCGTTGGCGAGGATCGAGGCCTCGACGAAGTCGCCCGCGTCGTCGTCGTCGACCGTGGTCGGCACGACGAGCTCCTCGACGGTGATCCCGGTCATGGCGCCCCCTGTCTGCTGGAGTGGCCAGCCGACCAGCGTACAACTGTCCGGTACCGTATACGAAGGCCATCGCGGAGAAGAAGGGGGAGGCGTTGTATCTCAAGAGCCTCACCCTCAAGGGATTCAAGTCCTTCGCCCAGCCGACCACCTTCGCCTTCGAGAAGGGCGTGACCTGCGTCGTCGGGCCCAACGGCTCCGGCAAGAGCAACGTCGTCGACGCCCTCGCCTGGGTCATGGGCGAGCAGGGCGCCAAGACCCTCCGCGGCGGCAAGATGGAAGACGTCATCTTCGCCGGCACCGCCACCAAGGGGCCGCTCGGCCGCGCCGAGGTGCTGCTCACCATCGACAACGCGGATGGCGCGCTGCCGATCGAGTACTCCGAGGTCACCATCAGCCGCACGCTGTTTCGCAACGGCGCGAGCGAGTACGCCATTAACGGCGAGGCGTGCCGCCTTCTCGACGTGCAGGAGCTGCTGAGCGACTCCGGCCTCGGGCGCGAGATGCACGTCATCGTCGGGCAGGGGCAGCTCGACGCGGTGCTGCACGCGACCCCGGAGGGGCGGCGCGGCTTCATCGAGGAGGCCGCCGGAATCCTCAAGCACCGTCGCCGCAAAGAGAAGACGCTGCGCAAACTCGACGCCATGCAGGCCAACCTCACGCGCCTCAGCGACCTCGCCGGCGAGATTCGGCGCCAGCTGAAGCCGCTCGGGCACCAGGCGGAGATCGCCAAGGAGGCGCAGTCCATCGCGGCGACGGTGCGCGACGCCAGGGCGCGACTGCTGGCCGACGAGGTGGTCGAGCTTCGCGAGGCGATCACGGCATCCACCCGCTCTGAGAGCGAGCGCAAGACCGAGCGCATCGTGCTGCAGGAGCAGCTCGACCAGGCCAAGCTGCGCGAGGGGCGCATCGAGCAGGCGCAGGTCGGCGACGCCGTCGACGTTGCGCGTCGAACGGCGTTCGGCCTCGAGTCGGTGCAGGAGCGCCTTCGCGGTCTGTACTCCCTCGCCAACCAGCGTCTCGCGCTGCTCGGCCAGCAGGCCGAGGGCTCCTCGGTGAGCTCTGGCATCTCCACGCAGTCGGTGCAGGACGCACTGGATGAGGCGAAGCGCCTCACCGCCGACATCGCCACCGCAGAGGAGGCCGTCGGTCGCGCCAGCGCTCTCGCCGCCACCGCGAAGGCGTCTCTCGACTCCCTCGACGAGGAGATCGCTGCGCAGAGCGCCCTCGTCTCCCGGCACAGCCTCGAGCTCGCCGGACATGTCTCGCGCGTCGATGTTGCGCGCTCCAAGCTGACCGCCGCGCAGGGTGAGCTCGTGCGCCAGCAGGCTGCCCTCGAGCAAGCGGAGGCGCGGCGCGAGTCGGCTCGCGCCGACCTCGACGAGCTCGGTGAGACCACCGGGGATTCCGACGACACCCTCACGACTGCCTACGAGGCCGCCGAGGCCCGCGTCGCCACGCTCGTGACCGAGGTCGAGGCCGCCCGCGACGCCATGCACGTGTCGGAGCGCGAGCGCGACGCCCTCGCCGCCCGCACCTCTGCCCTCTCGATGGCCGTCGACCAGAAAGACGGCTCGACGGCGATCGTCGAGGCGGGCATCAGCGGAATACGCGGTCTCGTGGCAGAGCACGTCAAGGTGCGTCCCGGCTACGAGGCGGCGATCGCCGCTGCCCTCGGCTCCCTCGCGGATGCCGTGCTCGCCGACGACCACGACTCGGCCGTCGCAGGCCTCGCACACGCGCGCGCATCGGATGCTGGGCGCGTCGAGATCGTCGTCGCCTCTGGTGCTGCTGCGGCATCCATCGGATCGCTGCCGGATGGCGCCATCGCCGCAGTCGACCTCGTCACCGCCCCGGCGGGTATCGTCGGCATTCTTGCCCACGTCGTTGTCGTCGACGACCTCGACGCGGCACGGGCGGCGTGGCGCTCGCTGCCGAACGACGTGACGGTCATCACGGTCAACGGCGACGTGCTCACCGAGTACGTGCTGCGTGGCGGATCGGGGGCCAAGCGCTCCCGCCTCGAGCTCGTGGCAGAGCGCGACACCGCGGCCGGCCGCCTGCAGGAGGTCAGCACGGCGATCGAGCGCACGAGCTTCGAGTTTGGCGAGAAGCGCGCGGCCCTCGAGAGCGCTCGCGCCGATGCCAAGTCGGCCCTTGACGCCCTCAACGAGCACGACGCGGCGCGCGCCTCGCACAGCGAGCAGCTCGGTCGCCTTCGCGTGCAGCTCGACGCGGCCCAGTCGGAGTGGGAGCGCCTGTCGGCGACCCTCGGCATCTCGGCCGAAGCCGTGCGCACTGCGGAGGCGGAGGTCGAGCGCGCGTCGGCTGAGCACGACCGCTTCGCCTCGACCCCGCGGCCCATGCTCGATGTCTCGAACCGCGACGCGCTCTATGCAGAGCTCGAGGCGGCCCGCGCCGCCGTCGTCGACGAGCGCATTCGCGTCGAGACGGCGCGCGAGCGCGTGCGCATCGAGCAGGAGCGAGCGGCATCCCTCGCCACCCAGCTCGAGGCGGAGCGCGCGGCGGCTGAGGAGCACGCGCGCCTCGCCGTCATCCGCCGACACCAGGTCGCTGCAGCACGCCGCGTGATCGAGGCGCTACCGCCCGTGCTCGACGCCGTCGACCGCTCGGTGTCAGAGGCTCGCGTGCGGCTCACTGCCGCAGAGGCGGAGCGAGTGCAGCAGAACGAGGAGCTCGCAGAGCTTCGGCGCCAGGAGAGCTCGCTGCGCGAGCGGCTGTCGGTCGTCAGCGAGAACGTGCACGGCCTCGAGATGCAGGTCTACGAGAAGAAGCTGCACCTCTCGACCCTGCTCGAGCGGGCGGGCGATGAGCTCGGCCTCGTCGAGGATGTTCTGGTGGCGGAGTACGGACCGCTCGTGCCGGTGCCGGTCGACGACCCAGAGGCAGAGCCCGTTCTCTTCAACCGTGCGGAGCAACAGCAGCGCCTTGCGCGAGCCGAGCGCAAGCTCGCAGAGCTCGGCCGGGTCAACCCGCTCGCCCTCGAGGAGTTCGCCGCGCTCGAGGAGCGCCACAAGTTCCTCACAGAGCAGCTCACCGACCTCACGACGACCCGCGCCGACCTGCTGACCATCATCGAGGAGATCGACGGCAAGATGCAGGAGATCTTCCGCGATGCCTTCGAAGACACGAAGACGGCCTTCGCCGAGGTCTTCCCCGTGCTCTTCCCCGGTGGCACCGGCAGTATCGAGCTCACCGACCCTGGCGACCTGCTGACCACCGGTATCGAGGTCAGCGTGCGTCCCGCTGGCAAGAAGATCGAGCGGCTCTCCCTGCTGAGCGGCGGCGAGCGGTCGCTCGCGGCGGTCGCCCTTCTCGTCGCGATCTTCAAGGCGCGGCCGAGCCCCTTCTACATCCTCGACGAGGTGGAGGCGGCGCTCGACGACGCCAACCTCGGTCGTCTTCTCACGATCTTCCGCGACCTTCGCGAGAACTCGCAGCTCATCGTCATCACGCACCAGAAGCGCACGATGGAGATCGCGGATGCCCTCTACGGCGTCTCGATGCGCCAGGACGGCGTCAGCGCGGTCGTCGGCCAACGGGTCGGGGCAGAGGCCGGCGTCTAGTTGTGACCACCCACGTTCGAAGGAATGCCACCATGGCCACCCGCCCCATCCACCGTCTGCTGCTCGTTCCCGTCGTCATCGTGCTCGGCTCGCTGGCCCTCGGTGCCTGTTCCCTGCTGCCCGGTGGCACGCCGACACCGTCGAGCAGTGCCAGCAGCAGCGCCTCTGCCGACCCGACAGACGAGTCAGAGGATGACGACGCCGCATCCAGCAGCTGCCCCGACTCGCTCACCGAGTCGACGGCCGCCATGGCGGGAGTCGACGGCGAGATCGCGTTCATCGCGGCCGCAGACTTCGCGGCTCCCGTCGTCGGCCCGGAGTTCCTCGCGGGCGGCTGCCTGTTCCGTGTCTCCGTCGACAACGAGGGCACCCCGACCACGACCGACATCGGCTACCTGCCCGGCGATGCGGCCACGGTCGCGGCTATCTCGGCGAACCTCGAGGCCGGTGGCTACACGAAGGTGACCGACGGCATCTTCACCCTCTCCGAGAAGTCTGGGGTCTTCGTGTTCTCGAGCGAGGGCATGATGAGCGCCACCGAGATCGCCCAGCTCGGCCTCGGCGACTCCCTCGTGATCGTCATGGCGACCACCACGGGCGAGTAGCCGGCATCTCAGCTCAGCCGTTTCTCGTCCTCGGCGAGCACGCGCAGCCAGCGGTAGCCATATCCATCCAGCGTGATGGATGCGGCACCGCCCGCCCCGATCTGCACCATCGATCCGTCCTCGAGCAGGTCGACCAGGCGGTAGGTCTCGTCGGTGCCGTCGACGACGAGGTCGACGACGGCCGAGTCTGGCGAGAAGTTGTGCACGGCGATCATGCGCCCGTGCCCGTTCGACACCGAGTGGGCGAGCACGGCGTTGTTGCGCGTGGTCTGCTCTAGCACCGCGAAGTCGCCCCAGCCGATCTCCGCAGAGGCGCGGTAGCGCTCGGTGAGCGTGCGGATGAACATGAGCAGCGACTCCGGATCGTGCCGCTGGCTCGACACGTTGACGTGCTCTGGCGAGTAGCCTCCCTCGACCACGGGCATGGCGAGCTTCGACGGCTTCGCGTTCGAGAAGCCTCCGTTGGCGTCGACGTTCCACTGCATCGGGGTGCGCACCGCCGTGCGGTCTTTGATGGTCGTGCTCTCTCCCATGCCGATCTCCTCGCCGTAGAAGAGCACGGGGGTGCCGGGAAGCGAGAACATCAGGCTGTAGACCATGCGGATGCGGCGCGGGTCTCCATCGAGCATCGGGGGAAGGCGCCGGATGATGCCGCGGTCGTACACGCGCTGGTCTGGCTCTGGGGCGAACGCCTCGAACACCTCGAGCTTCTCCTCGTCGGTGAGCTTGTCGAGGGTCAGCTCGTCGTGGTTGCGCACGAAGTTCGCCCACTGCGAGTCGGGGTAGATCTTGGGGCGCCCCAGCACGGCCTTGGCAAGAGGGCGCGCGTCCTGCCGGGCGAGGGAGAGCCACAGGTTCTGCATCGTGATGAAGTCGAACTGCATGGTGAGGGCATCCCCGTCGCCGCCGCCGAAGTACTGCACCTGGTCTTTGCGCGGCAGGTTGGCCTCGCCGAGCAGGATCGCCTCGCCGGAGCGGCGCCCGAGGAACGCGCGCAGTGAGCGGAGGTACTCGAGGGGCTTTGGCATGTCGCCCTTCGAGCGCGTGGCGCCGGTCGGGTCGATGAGGAACGGAACGGCGTCGACCCGGAAGCCGGAGACACCGAGCTCCAGCCAGAAGCCCATCACCTTCGCGATCTCGTCGCGCACCTTCTGGTTGGTCACGTTGAGGTCTGGCTGGAACGAGTAGAAGCTGTGCAGGTAGTACTGGTTGGTCTTCGGGTCGAGCTCCCACACGCTGTCTTCCACATCGGGAAAGACGGGCTCTGGCTCGCTGCGCGGCTTCGTGTCGCGCCAGACGTAGAAGTCGCGGAACGGGTTGTCTTTGCTCTTGCGGGCCTCGACGAACCACGGATGCGTGTCGGAGGTGTGGTTGACCACGAGGTCGACGATGACCCGCATGCCGCGATCGCGGGCGGTGCGCACGAACTCGACGAAGTCGCCGTGGTTGCCGAGGCGCGGATCCACGCCGTAGTAGTCCTCGATGTCGTAGCCGTCATCGCGGTCGGGCGTCGGCTGGAAGGGCATGAGCCACAGGCACGTCACCCCGAGCTCGCTGAGGTAGTCGAGCCGGTGCGACAGCCCCTCGAAGTCGCCGATGCCGTCGTCGTTCCAGTCCATGAACGTCTCGACGTCGAGGCAGTAGATGACGGCGCTCTTCCACCACAGGTCGCTGGTGTCGGTGATTCTCACGGGCGGGCTCCAATTCTCGGCAGCACATGCTCGCCGAAGGTCTCGATGAATGCGACTTGCTCCTGGCCGACGTGGTGCAGGTACACCTCGTCGAAGCCCGCCTCGAGGCACTCCTCGATGCGCTGCACATGCAAGGACGGGTCGGATGAGACGGCGACGTGCTCTCGCATCGCCTCTGGCGTGACGTGCGCTGCGGCGTTGTCGAAGGCCTGCGGGGTGTCGAGGTCCCAGCAGATCGGGGGAGGGAAGACGTTGGTGCGCCACTGGTCATGGGCGATCGCGAGGGCCTCGTCGTCGGTCGGCGCCCAGCTCAGGTGCAGCTGCGCGACGGTCGGGCCGGTGCCGCCGGCGTCGCGGTAGGCGGTGCGCACGTCTTGCATGCTCGGCCCGGCGACCGTCGCCAGCCCGTCGGCCCAGCCAGCGAGCCAGCTGGCCGTCTCGGTGCTCACGGCAGCCCCGATGAGCGGGGGTGGCTGCTCAGGCAGCGTCCACACCTTGGCGCGGTCGACCGTCACGTGGCCGTGGTGGCTGACCTCCTCCCCGCGGAGGAGGCGGCGGATGACGCCGACGCTCTCTTCAAGGCGCGCGTTGCGGTCGACCTTGCTCGGCCATCCGTCGCCCGTGACGTGCTCGTTGGATGCCTCGCCAGACCCGAGCGCCGCCCAGAACCGCCCCGGATACATGGCCTCAATCGTCGCGATCGCCTGCGCGATGACGGCCGGGTGGTAGCGCTGGCCCGGAGCATTGACGATGCCGAACCGCAGGGTGGTCGCCTGGAGTGCGGCCCCGAGCCAGGTCCAGGCGAAGGCGGAGTGGCCCTGTCGCTCGCTCCACGGGGCGAGGTGGTCTGAGCACATGGCGGCACCGAAACCGACCTGCTCGGCGAGCACGACTGCCTCGAGCAGCTTCGTCGGGTGCACCTGTTCATGGGACGCGTGAAAGCCGATGACCGCCATGGCGCCACCCTGCCAAGCGTTCTTGGCAAACGGCAGAGAATCGTGCAGCCCGCGCTCAGCGAACCGCCAGCTTGTCGGGGTCGTTTGCCGTCGACTCCCGTGGCAGCCACGGAGGGCTCTGCCGTCGCCGCGTCACGCAACACGGTCGTGCTCCAGCCGCGGCGGAGCCATGGCGACAGGGTGCTGCTCTGGATCGATGGCCGGTGGCGGGAGTAACCAGTAGTCCGCGCCGGATCGGGTCACCTCCCACCCGTTGTTGTGCGAGAGCAGATGATGATGCCGACAGAGCAGGATGCCGTCGGCCACATCCGTCCTGCCGCGATCACGCGCCCAGTGGTTGATGTGGTGCGCCTCCGTCCAGGAGGGAGGGCGGTCGCATCCGGGCCAGCGGCATCCACCGTCGCGAACCGCGAGTGCGATGCGCTGCCTGCGCGTGTAGAGCCGCTGCTCCCGGCCCACATCGAGCGGCTGTCCGTCGGCGACCGCGATCTCGATGGTGGAACCGGCGCAGGTGAGCCGCTCAGCCGTCTCGATCGAGACGGGGTCGGTCTGACCCTCTATGCGCGCTGATCCGTGGCGGTCTGTGAGCGCCGTCAGCGACACGATGACACGAACGGAGGGCGCGCCACTGCCGAGGAGCATCGACGAGTCGGCCGCTGCTCCCTGCCGCACCAGCTCGACGAACACGTCGGAGGCGAGTTGCTGCGTGGTTCGCGAATCGTCGGCAATGGCTCTTGCCGCGGCGACGGAGGCAGGGTCGGCAAACCTCGGGCCACCGCGCCGCGGCGAGGTGATGCGGTCGTAGACCTCGCACACCACGGCCGCACTCTCTGGGTCGAGGAGCCAGGTCAGTGTGCTCATGCCGTCGGGCCGGCGGCGGAATCGCAGCGCGCGCTGATCGCGACGGGCGGCCTCGCGGGTGGAGATATCGGCGACATCTAGCTCGTCGCGTACCTCGCGGGCGCGACGGTAGAGGCGGTCAGCGTCGGTGGAAGCAGCCTCGATGCAGAGCTGGAGCGCGGCCGATGCGAGCTGGTCGGCGGAGATCGCAGAGGACGGACCTCCAAGACCGTTCGCGATTGACTGTGCCGCCTCGACGCTCAGGCTGCCAGAAACGAAGGTCGTGCCGACGGGGGCGAGCCACGGTCGCTCATCGGGCGTGGTGCCAGCAGCGGCATGGGCGAGCACACCGGCACTCACCGCCGTCGCTGACTCGCGCGCCGTCGAGCCCGTGATGACCCGCACCATCTCTGCGGCCGTGCGAAAACCAGCAGCCTGGGCGAGGCCGGAATGCCCGAGGGACGCGTGCGAGCGGCGCGCGATCTCGCCGGCGATGAGGGCGCTGCGAGCGCGAGCGGCCCGCTCGACCTCGGCCGAGCGGCGTGCGAGTTCGAGCAGTGCGGTGTCGGTGATCTCGCTGAGTGCACCCGCATCCATGGGGATCGCAGCGAGCGCGACGATCGCCGCCGCGAAGCTGGAATCGAGGGAGCTGGACATGGATTCATTCTCCCAGAATCGAACATACGTTCGAAAGAGTCGCCGACCAATCTGTGCAGAAGTGGCTGAAATGCTGGCCTTGGCGGAGGGGCGGAGAACCCCGACTACCCTGTTACCCATGGCAGAGCGCGCAACCCCGTGGTCCCTCGGCGGCACCCTCAGGGGCCTCTTCGCCGCGAAGACGATCGACGACGACACGTGGGAGTCGCTCGAGGATGCCCTGATCAGGGCCGACTTCGGGCCTGACACCGCCGACAGCATCGTCGAGGAGCTGCGGGGCAAGGTGCGCCAGTTCCGTACCACCGACCCGACAGACCTGCAGCGGATGCTGCGCGAGACTATCGAGGATCGCCTCGCGAAGTACGACCCGACTCTCGTTCTCAGCAACCGCCCGGCGGTCGTGCTCGTCGTCGGGGTCAATGGCGTTGGCAAGACGACGACGATCGGCAAGTTCTCTAAGTTCCTGGTGAACCACGGCCGCTCGGTGATCGTGGGGGCGGCCGACACGTTCCGGGCGGCCGCCGTCGAGCAGTTGGCGACGTGGGCGGAGCGTGGGGGAGCGGTCATCCAGCGGCCGCAGCAGCAGGGGCAGGATCCGGCTTCCGTCGCATTTCAGACGGTGGAGCGCGCCCAGCGCGAGGGCATCGACATCGCGATCATCGACACGGCCGGCCGCCTGCAGACCAAGAGCGGGCTCATGGACGAGCTCAGCAAGATCCGCCGGGTGATTGAGAAGCAGGCGGAGATCGCCGAGGTGCTGCTCGTGCTCGACGCGACGACGGGTCAGAACGGCGTTGCTCAGGCGGAGGCTTTTCTCGAGCACGCGGGTGTCACCGGGCTCGTCATCACGAAGCTCGACGGCTCGGCGAAGGGCGGCTTCGTGCTCGCCGTGCAGGAGCGCACGGGCGTGCCGATCAAGCTGGTCGGCGAGGGCGAGGGCATCAACGACCTCACGGGCTTCACCCCGCACGGTTTCGCGGCCAAACTGGTCGGCTGATGTAGCGATTTCCCCCAGTGACACGGGGGCGCGGGCACCACTAGCTTTAGCTCGTGGTCACTCGTGAGGGCACTTCAGCATTGGATGACTTCGCGCGCTTCGACTACGACCACGTGGTGGCCGCGGTGGCCCGCATCACGGGGGACTCCGGCGGCGCGAGCGATGCTGTGCAGGATGCCGTGGTCGGCTTCCTCGAGAACCCGCCGCGTCATCCGGTGGACAATCTCGCTGCCTGGCTCACCGTCGTCGCTGTGAACAAGCAGCGCGACCGCCGCCGCCGCAGTCTCGCGGAGGGCAGGGCCCTCGCCCGCTTCGGCCTTCCGGCCGAAACCGCCGCCGAACCCGCCTCACTCGACGCCGACATGCGTGCCGCGATTGGTGCGCTGCCGACCCGGCAGCGCGAGATCTGCGTGCTCCACTACGTGCTCGACGAGTCTGTCGCCACCATCGCCGGCAGGCTCGACGTCTCGAGCGGTGCGGTGAAGACGCACCTCTTCCGCGGCCGCCGCGCCCTTGCGGCGCGACTCGTGGCGGCGTAGCACACGACCTTTTTCGCAGACTACCTCTCCGACCCGACGAGCAGCTCCGGCTTGACCACCTGCAGCAGCGGGAGTCCCGCTGAGGCGATGCGAGCGACGGTTCGCGCCCCGTGCGCTACCCTGACCCCCATGAGCACACAGAACAACGCACCGCTCACCGGCCCCATCCAGACGATCACGGCGGGGCGCAAGCCGCGATCCCTCGTAGCGCTCGCCGCCGCCGTCGCCGGCAGCGTGCTCACGATCGTGGGCTTCTACGCGTGGATCATCGCCGCCCTCAATGGCACCGGCGAGGGCACGGGCATCGGGCAGGTGCTGTTCTTCGTCGGGCTCACCCTCAGCGCGATCGCCATCGGGCTCGCGATCTGGAGCCTCGTGAAGGGCGCGCCGAAGCTACTGCCGATCGCCGCGATCGCGGTGAGCCTCGCGCCGATTGTTTTCCTTGTGGCGCTGAGCCTGTAGCGGCTACCCAGCCGCCTGCTCGTGCGCGTGGCTGAGCTCTGCATAGTGTCGCGCGTTCTCGATGAGCGAGAGCTGCTCGTCGGGGGCGAGCATGCGCACCGTCTGGGCGGGAACGCCGGCGACGAGCGAGCCGGGGGAGACGACGGTGTTCTCTAGCACGACGCTGCCGGCGGCGACGAGGCTGCCGGCGCCGATGACGGCTCCGTTGAGGATGGTGGCGTTCATGCCGATGAGGCAGTCGTCTTCGATGTGGCAGCCGTGGATGACGGCGCCGTGGCCGATCGAGACGCGGCTTCCGATGATCAGCTGCAGGCCGGCATCCGTGTGCATCACGGCGTTGTCCTGCACGTTGCTGCCCGCGCCGATGCGGATGGAATCGACGTCGGCGCGCACGACGGCACCGTAGAAGACACTCGAGTGCGGCTCCATCGTGACGTTGCCGATGAGGGTCGCGTTTGGCGCCGCCCAGGCGGTCGCATCGACTTTCGGGGCCTGGCCTCCGAAGGGAACAATAAGCGGCATTCCCTCAGGGTAGCGGCACAGAGCGCCTAGCCTCGCGCATGACTTAAACTGGCTCGATCATGGCCACTTTCGGGAACCTCTCTGACCGCCTCGCGGATACCTTCAAGAACCTCCGCGGCAAGGGCAAACTGAGCCCGGCCGACGTCGACGGCACGGTTCGCGAGATCCGTCGCGCCCTGCTCGACGCCGACGTCGCGCTCGAGGTCGTCAAGGACTTCACAGGGCGGGTGCGCGAGCGCGCCCTTGGCGACGAGGTCTCGAAGGCCCTCAACCCGGCCCAGCAGGTGGTGCAGATCGTCAACGACGAGCTCGTCACGATTCTCGGCGGGGAGCAGCGCCGTCTGCAGTTCGCGAAGACCGCTCCGACGATCATCATGCTCGCCGGTCTGCAGGGTGCAGGAAAGACGACCCTGGCCGGCAAGCTCGCCAAGTGGCTCAAGTCGGAGGGGCACACCCCGGTGCTCGTCGCCGCCGACCTCCAGCGCCCCAACGCCGTCACCCAGCTGCAGGTCGTCGGCGAGCAGGCCGGAGTCGCGGTCTTCGCGCCAGAGCCGGGCAACGGCGTCGGCAACCCGGTCAAGGTCGCGAAGGATGCCGTCAAGTTCGCCACCCAGAAGCAGCACGACGTCGTCATCGTCGACACGGCGGGCCGACTCGGTGTCGATGCGGAGCTCATGAAGCAGGCCTCCGACATCCGCAAGGCCATCGACCCAGACGAGGTGCTCTTCGTCATCGACGCCATGATCGGCCAAGACGCGGTGCAGACCGCGCTCGCCTTCCAGAAGGGCGTCGACTTCACCGCTGTCGTGCTGTCGAAGCTCGACGGTGACGCCCGCGGTGGCGCAGCGCTCTCCGTCGCGAGCGTCACGGGCCGCCCGATCATCTTCGCCTCAACGGGTGAGGGGCTCGACGACTTCGAGCCGTTCCACCCCGACCGCATGGCGAGCCGCATCCTCGACCTCGGCGACATCCTCACCCTCATCGAGCAGGCGCAGAAGAACTTCGACGAGGAGGAGGCGAAGAAGGTTGCAGAGAAGTTCGCGACCGACACCTTCACCCTCGAGGACTTCCTCGGGCAGATGCAGCAGCTCAAGAACATGGGCTCGATCAAGAGCATGCTCGGCATGCTCCCGGGCGCCGGTGCCATGCGGCAGCAGCTCGAGAACTTCGACGAGTCGGAGATCACGCGAACCGAGGCCATCATCCAGTCGATGACCAAGCAGGAGCGGCACCAGCCCAAGGTGCTCAACGGCTCGCGCCGACTGCGCATCGCCCGCGGTTCTGGCACGACGGTCACCGAGGTCAACGCCCTCGTCAACCGCTTCGAGCAGGCGGCCAAGATGATGAAGACCGTTGCCAAGGGCGGCACCCCGCAGATTCCCGGCATGGGCCCGATTCCCGGCCAGAAGTTCAGCGGTGGTGCCAAGAGCCAGCAGAAGAAGAAGGGCTCGAAGTCGGGCAACCCGGCCAAGCGCGCGGCAGAGAATGCGGCGCTTGCGGCGGGCGGATCGCTGACCCCCGCGGCATCCGGTTCCGGTTTCGGCATCGGCGCGCCGAAGAAGGGCGCTCCGACGCCAGAGGAGCTCGCGAGCCTGCAGAAGTTCCTCGGGCGCTAGCCAGCGGAGCACGGCGGTCGCACCCTAGTCTCGAGGGATGACCACTCGCCCGGTACGCATCGGCGTACAGCTCGCACCCCAGCACGCCTCCTATGCCACGCTGCGCGACCGCGTTCGCGAGGTAGAAGACCTCGGCGCCGACGTCGTCTTCAACTGGGACCACTTCTACCCGCTGAGCGGCGACCGCGACGGCCTGCACTTCGAGTCGTGGACCATGCTGGCTGCTATCGCAGAGCAGACCAGCCGCATCGAGCTCGGTGCCCTTGTCAACTGCAACAGCTACCGCAACGCCAACCTCCAGGCCGACATGGCACGCACCATCGACCACATCAGTGCAAAGGATGGCGCGGCCGGCCGCTTCATCTTCGGCACCGGCTCTGGCTGGTTCGAGCGCGACTACACCGAGTACGGCTACGAGTTCGGAACGGCGGGCTCGCGCCTCGACGCCCTCGCGCGCGACCTTCCCATCATCGAGCAGCGCTGGGGCAAGCTGAACCCCGCCCCGACCCGTAAGATTCCCGTGCTCATCGGCGGCGGGGGAGAGAAGAAGACCCTGCGCATCGTTGCGCAGCACGCCGACATCTGGCACAGCTTCAGCGACCCGGAGACCCTCACCCGCAAGCTCGGCATCCTCGCAGCGCACGGCCGCGACGTGGGCCGCGACACGAGCGAGATCGAGATCTCGACAGAGCTGCGGGAGCGCACCGATGCCGAGGTCGACGAGCTGCGCGAGCTCGGGGCATCGCTGTTCACGATCGGGATCCCCGGGGCGGAGAAAGACCTCACCCCGGTCAAGAAGTGGATCGCCTGGCGCGACGCCGCCAACGGCTAGCCGTCACCCCCGGATGGGGGGATCCTGAGACGTGTCTATCTGTTTCGTCTTCCCAATAAGCTGAGCCAACCCCGATTTCCTGTGCTCCGCCGACAGTTAGCGACGCCGCATGCCCCGCTCCAAGGCCTTCTCCTCCGTTCGCGCCCGCTTCGCGGCGACAGTAGTCACTGTGGTGGCTCTCGTGGCTCTCGGCGGGGTGACCCCGGCCGTTGCAGCAGACGTGAACGTCACTGTCACCGTGACCGACGCCGCCCAGGGCGGCATCTACCCCAACAGGCCGATCGTGCTCGAGGCGAGCAATGGCACGACATACTCCTTCACAACCAACAGCTCCGCGCAGTTCTTCACGGGCACAGTTGGGCCGATCCCCGAGGGAAGCTACCGGCTCGTGCCGGGCGGCCAGTACGTTCCGACCCCGTACTTCACGTTCGTCGCGGGGCAGACCACGGCATCCATAGCCATCACCAAGCCGAAGATCGCCGGCTCGATTCCTTCGGCAGCCGGAAGCGGTCACACCACCGTTCGCGTGGAGATCCAGGGCTCGTTCCCGAGCGGAACCACCTACTTTGCCGAGGTCTCGAACTTCGTCGTCACCAACGCGGATGGAAGCTTCGCGCACCTTCTTCAGACCGGCACCGGCACCTACCGGCTCAAGTTCGAGCCAGACGCCAGCGCCCCGTATTTCGACACGTACAGCGACCCGATCACCGTGGACGGCACGATCGACACCGTGAGCGTCGGCGCGGTGGCCCTCACTCCCGCCGGCTTCATCAGCGGAACCGTCACCACTACTCCGGGCGGCTCGGCAGTCAGCGGCGCAACCGTGAGCGCGTATTCCGGCGCCACCCTCGTCACGAGCGCGACCACCGCTTCCGACGGCAGCTACCTGCTCAAGCTCGCCGCGACGAACGCCAGTCTCACCATCACTGCCGCGTCGTCGGGGTTCACCGCCGGGTCGTACGCGGGCAACCCCGTTGCCCTCACCGCGGGCAACAGCTACACGGCAACGTCGATCGACCTGGCTCTCGAGCGCCTTCCCATCAACCTCACCGGCACCACGGTCGGCGGTGGCGGTGACCCCTATGCGGTCGACACCTTCCTCTACAAGAAGGACGGCACGGGCAAGTTCGCCCAGACGCCATACGGAACCGCGCCGAACAGCACGTCGTTCTCCTTCACCGACCTTCCCGACGGCGACTACCGCATCGCGTTCCGCAGCCGCGACACCGAGCGCACCCTGATCTGGAACAGCCTCACCGACAACGGTTCACCGCAGTACGCCCCGACGAGCGAGGGGCTGTGCTACTACGCGTTCACGATGAGCGCCGGAAGCGGGTCGCGCGTGCTCGGCAGCGTCTCCCTCGCTGAGGAGCAGCGCTACCCCGCCAGCTGCGACACGCCCGCCTACGCGGATGGGTCTGACGCCAGTGTCACCGGCTCGGTGCTCAACTACGACGACATGACCTATATCGTGTTCGCGAAGCTCTACAAGGCAGGGCCGTCGGGCGGCACCGTCGTCGACACCTCGCAGCTGGAGGCGGACGGCAGCTTCACTCTGTCGGGAGTGCGCGAGGCCGGCAGCTACTACATCAAGATCGTTCCCTACGAGGACGAGGCGTACCTGCCGACACTCCTCGGAGCGGGCGGAGAGACCGCATGGGCGCGTGATCTGCAGGCGGAGGTCGACTTCTCCGCCGACCACGCCTTCGCGGTCGACCCCGCGACATCGACGGGACTCACCGGACACGATGTGACGCTCACCGCCGGCGCTCTTCTCGACGGCTACATCCAGTCGGAGAGCGGCGGATGGATCAATGCGGGCCTCGTCATCACCGACGTGACCGACTCATCCAACAGCCTCTACGTTCCCCTCAACTACTACGGCGGATTCTCGGTTGTGCTCCCGGTCGGGGGCAGCTACACCCTTCTGGCTACGAGCGTCGATGGCGACTACACGGAGGAGTACTGGGAGGGTGCAACCAGCTCCGCTGATGCCGAGACGGTCGGCCCCCTGACCGCTGGTGCTTTCGGCACGTATCCGTTCACCCTGTCTCCAACCCCGCCCGCGTTGTTCGGCTTCGTCTCCGACGTTGCTCAGATAACGCCGCTCACCGTTCACCTGTTCCACAAGGACGCCTACGGGTTGTGGCAGGCCGTCGGCACCCAGGAGTCCTCCTTCGAGCAGGTGCACTTCACCGACCTGGACGAGGGCGACTACCGCATGCGCTTCGAGCGCAACGGCGTGTGGTTCAGTGCAGAGAGCTACCGAATCGGCACACTGCCCGATGGCAACACGCCCCTGACCACCGTGCCGTCCTGCTTCGTCGACATCGAGAACGTCGGTGCCGGGTTCCCCTCCTTCATCGAGGCCACCATCGACTCCGACATGCCGTCGCTGGCCTGTGCTGCAGAGCCCGCTACTCGTGGCGATGTCACAGGGCACGTGATCTCCTCGGTCGCAACGGGCAGCGTCGACGTGGGCGGCGCCGCCGTCTACCTGCAGAACAACAACACCTTCGAGTTCGTGGAGACCGTGACCGACGCCAACGGCGAGTTCACCTTTGCCGACGTGAGGAACGGCGACTACACGCTCGCGGCGTACTCCACCGGCCCCCACGTCAACGGCACCCACGATTACTACTTCGCTGCTGGCTACACCATCACCGGCGGCCTTGAGCTCGGCGACGTGGTCGCGCTGCGGCTCGGCAACGTCACCGGCACCATCGGCAACTGGGATGACGCAACGATGAGCGGCGCCACCGCGACGGTCTACTCGTACTGCACCTGCGACTCGTCGTGGCACGAGGCCAGCGCCGACGTCGGGATCGACTCCGACGGCCACTTCGAGCTGCCGGCCATCGGCGAGGACGGCCAGTACAGCGTTTTCATCGACTTCGAGCACAGCTACGTCGACACCTTCATCGGCGGCGGGTCAGGCACCCCGACAGCGCCGTTCACCGGTGTTGCAGAGATGGACTACAGCTATCCGCCGATCACCCTCGACCTCGTCGAGATGGTCACCATCACCGGCACTGCGTTCTACGGCACCTTCCCGCTCGAGGGCGCCGAGATCTATGCAGAGACAGCCGACGACTACTTCTACGCCGAGGTCGACGAAGACGGCAACTACGAGCTGGAGGTGCCGCCGAACGCCGACTATCTCCTCAGCGCCTACTACGAGCCGCTCATGGTGCAGTACTACGACGGGGTGAACTACGAGCTCGACGACCAGGGACCCTGGACGGGCACCACGGTTCCGGTAGGAACGAGCGCGATTGCAGGCATCAACTTCTCGCTGATCGCCTCGCAGACCGACCACTTCCAGGTCTACACCCAGGCTGACGAGGGATTCGGTCCATACTCACTCTTCGATGTCGACGTGCACCTGTACAAGTACGTCGTCGACGGGTGGGTGGAGGTCGACAGCTACGCCTCGGCGCCGTACGCCGACCTCTACTCGTCTGACGGAGGCGACTACCGCCTGCGCTTCTCCAAGGACGGCGAGTGGCTGCGAGTCGACCAGACGAGCTGGGAGAACGACCTCCCGCCGTTCGACTCGACCGATGGCACGGTCGGCGTCGACGCCTGCTACATCGACTTCGACGACGTCGACCACGGCAGCGAGTTCTGGGTCGAGGCCACCCTCGACGCCGACGGAGCCAACTCCGGCTGTGGGCCGGAGGTGCTCGCCGAGCACCGTGAGGTCGTCGGTGCCACGGTGCGCACAGACGGCTTCGCCAACTCGGCGGTGGCTGGCCAGACGGTGACGCTGACCAACACCACGACCGGATACGTCTTCACGCGAACGACGGATGCCGCGGGAACGTTCTCGTTCACCGGTGTCTCCGACGGTGTCTACACGCTCGACGTGCCGAGCATGGTCGGCACGGACGGATATGCCTACGTCGCCACCGGCCAGGTCGTCACCGTGAGCGCCGATGTGGCGCTCGACCCGATCGAGCTCACCCGCATCGGCACCGTTGAACTCGACATCGAGAACTGGGACCCCGCCATGGCCGGAGCAGTGGCGCAGCTGCTGTTCGAGGACCCGGTGAGCGTCTGGACGCCGATCGCCAGCGACACTGTCGACGGCAGCGGCGAGTTCATGCTCCCCGGCGTGACAGAGACGGGCAACTACCGCGTCTGGGTGGACTACCCGAGCGGGTTCGTCGATGGCTACGCCTCTGACTACTACGACCCGACAGCCACTCTGGAGGCCGCCCTGGTCGCAGAGAACGACGAACAGCTCAGCACCCTCGCGTTCACGACGGTCAGCGGCTCCGTGCGCCTCGGTGCCGACCCCGTCGGCTCGGCTGCGGTCTCCATCGAGGCCTGGTCGGGAGGCTGGGTGTTCCCGGCAACCACCGGCGTTGACGGCAGCTTCAGCATCGCCGTGCCAGCCGGCGGCACCTACACCGTCGAGTCGACGAAGGCCGGACTCGTGCGTGGCCTCATCACGACGGTGCCCGTGGCGAACTCGCCAGAGAGCGGCCTGCTCCTCGACATGCACTACGCGACCTTCCTCAGTGCAGTGTTCGACGGACCGCTCACGACGCTCCCGAGTGCCACCGTGCACCTGTACCGCCAGGTCTCTGGCGGGTGGCAGGAGGTCGCGACCGATTCCGGCGCGATGACCTACCTTGCGACGAATGTCGGCGGGTCCTACCGCATCCGTGTCTCGGATGGCGCCGACTGGATGGCCATCGGCTCCTACGAATGGAGCAACGATGCCTACCCGGCAGAGAACTCCGGAGGCACAACGAGCCCGGTGCCGAACGTGTGCGTTCTCGACTTCACGCCCGCTTCTGCCGGCGCGGAGTACGAGGTGAACATCGAGGTGAACGCTGCGTCTGCCGTGAGCTGCGGCGCAGAGCCAGCGGTCTACGTGCCGCCGGTCACGCCTGCGAAGCCCGCGTTCGTTCCGCGCCCCGGCGCGGCAGATTCTGACACGACAGGCGCCGCGACCGAGGTCGAGGAGGGCACCCCCTCCGAGGACACGACAGACGCGGAGGAGGGCAATGAGCCACCCTCGACCGGCGACGGCGACGACACCGCGGGCGGCTCTGACACCGGCACCGATGACAGCGCACCCTCGACGTTCGAACTGCCGTGGGCCATCTGGCTTGTGATCCTGCTCGTGCTGCTGTTGCTCATCGGCGGCGGCGTGCTCTTGGCGCGCAGGCGCGCCTAGCTCGGGAGGCCGTCGCGCAGCTCGGCAACGAGAGAGGCGACGACGGCCTTCAGGCTGCCGCCGTTGGCGGCTGCCACGGCGAGCTGGCGCTGGTAGCCGGCTCCGGCATCCATGATCGAATGGATGTCGGCGAGCTCGCTCGCGCAGCCAAGGCGCTCGGCGATCGGCCGCAGTCGCTCGAGCAGCGCGCGCAGCTCATCGGTCACGAGTGCCTCGTTGCCCGCCGCGTCGGTGATGATGATGGCGTCGAGCCCGTAGCGGGCGGCACGCCACTTGTTCTCGCGAACGAACCACGGCTGCATCGTCGGGATGTCGTGGCCGTCGTCGAGCTGCGTCGACATCTCCTCGACGAGGCACTGCGCCAATGCCGACAGCGCCCCGACCTCGGTGAAGTTCGACAGCCCGTCGCAGAAGCGGATCTCGACCGTTCCCCACTTCGGCGACGGCCGAACGTCCCACCGCAGCTCGGAGTGATCGTCGATCACGCCGATGTGGGTGAGGTCGGAGACGACCTCCTCGTAGTTGGCCCACGCCCCGAGCTGCGGAGGGAGGCCAGCGGTCGGCAGCTGCTGGAAGAGCATGGCGCGGTTCGAGGCGTAGCCCGTCGCCTCGCCGACCCAGAACGGGCTCGATGCCGAGAGCGCCTGGAAGTGCGGGTAGTACGCGAGCAGGCCGTTGACGATCGGCAGCACCTTCTCGCGCGACTCGACCCCGACGTGCATGTGCACGCCCCAGATCATCATCTGCCGCCCCCACCACTGCGTGCGGTCGATGAGGGTCGCATAGCGCTCGTTGTCTGGCGTGACGTGCTGCTGGAACCACTGGCTGAACGGATGCGTGCCTGAGCACATGAGGTCGACCCCCATCGGGTCTGCGACCTCCCGCACCCGCGCGACCATCGCGCGCAGGTCGGCCACGGCATCGCCGACCCGGTCGTGGGGGCCGCTGACCACCTCGACGGTGTTGGTGAGCAGCTCTGCCGTCACCTGGGGAAAGCCGTCGTCGTGGTTCGGATTGAGCGCCTCGAGGATGCGGGGACCAGCCGGTGTCAGCTCCCCACTCGTGTGGTCGACGCAGGCGAGCTCCCACTCCAGGCCGATATTCGAGCGACGCGAGGTGCCGAAGGGGATCTCCATGACCCAATCCTGCGTGCTGTGCACCAGAAGCTGCCAGAGGTTGCGGTCGTGTCACCCGTCGGGCCTAGCGTTGCCATATGACTCCCACCCGCCCGACACCGCTCGTCTACGTCGCGATCGGCGTCACGATCCTCGCCTGGGCGAGTGCATTCATCGTCATCCGCGGCACGGGGGAGCACTTCTCCGGTGGTGCGCTGGCCCTCGGCAGGCTCGCCGTCGGCACCGTGCTGCTCGGGCTTGTCGTGCTCATCGGCGTTGTGCGGCCCGGCCGGTGGGTTGCACCGAACCGCCGGGAGTGGCTGCAGCTCATCGGGTTCGGCGTGCTGTGGTTCGGGGCATACAACGTCGCCCTCAACATCGCAGAGCAGACCATCGACGCCGGAACCACGGCGATGATCGTCAACATCGGGCCGCTGCTCATCGCCCTCGGCGCCGGTGTGTTCCTTCGGGAGGGCATTCCGCGCTGGCTCGCGATCGGTGCTGGCGTCGCATTCCTCGGTGTCGTGCTCATCGGGCTCGGCACGGGTGCATCCGGTTTCGGCGACGGCACCGGCGTGCTCTGGGCGCTGCTCGCGGCGCTCACCTACGCCGCCGGCGTTCTGTTGCAGAAGCCGACCCTTCGGCGCATCCCCAACGGCCAGGTGACCTTCATCGGGGCCGCCGTCGGGCTCGTGGCGTGCCTTCCCTTTGCCGGCGATCTCGCGCGCGACCTGCAGGCCGCCCCGCCGCAGGCCATCGCCGGCGTCGTCTACCTCGGCGCCATCCCGACCGCCCTCGCCTTCAGCACCTGGGCCTTCGCACTGTCGAGGATGCCGGCCGGTCAGCTCGGCGTCAGCACCTACATCGTTCCGCCCATCGCGGTGCTGCTTGGCTTCCTCGTCTTCGCCGAGGTGCCGGCCGCTCTTGCCATCGCGGGGGGAGTGCTGTGCCTCGCCGGGGTCGCCCTCTCGCGAATCCGGCCGCGCGTCACCGCTGCCTCTAAAAGTCTGGCAGAATAGCGAGTTGAATCCATCGACGCCCGACCCTCTAATCGGCCCGATAGGAATCCATCAGAGCTTTCACTCCGGGTGTGCACCCCACGTCCTCGGAGTAGTTGTTCGCCACCAGTGCATTAATCAGGAGTAATTGTGGCTGTAAAGATTCGTTTGAAGCGCCTCGGCAAGATCCGTGCGCCCTACTACCGCATCGTCGTTGCCGACTCGCGCACCAAGCGCGATGGTCGTGTCATCGAGGAGATCGGCAAGTACCACCCCACCGAGGAGCCCTCGTTCATCGAGGTCAAGTCCGACCGTGCGCAGTACTGGCTCGGCGTTGGCGCTCAGCCGTCGCCGCAGGTCGAGGCCATCCTCAAGCTCACGGGCGACTGGGGCATCTTCAAGGGTGACAAGAACGCCAAGAGCACGGTTCGCGTGAAGGCCGACAAGCCGGTCTTCCAGGCCGACGAGAAGAAGAAGCCCGTTCTCAAGCCGAAGGCTGAGAAGGTCGTTCCCGTCGAGGAGGCCGCACCGGTCGCCGAGGAGGCCGCCGTTGACGCTCCCGCCGAGTCGGTCGTCGAGACGCCGGCCGAGGCACCTGTCGAGGCCGCTGCTGAGGCTCCCGCCGAGACTGCTGCCGAGGCTCCCGCCGAGGACGCACCTGCCGCCGACGCAGAAGCAGACAAGGCCTAACCCATGCTCGCTCCCGCACTAGAACACCTCGTCAAGGGGATCGTCGATCACCCGGATGAGGTTCAGGTCGCGGCGAAGAGCTCATCGCGTGGCGAGGTCCTCGAGGTGCGCGGGCACCCCGAGGACCTCGGTCGCGTGATCGGCCGCGCCGGCCGCACCGCGAAGGCGCTGCGCACCCTGGTCTCGGCTCTTGCCGACGGCCGCAAGGTGCGCGTCGACGTCGTCGACACCGACTACTAACGGTGGCATCGACAGCACGCCCTGATCGCTCGCAGCTGCGAGTCGGCCGCCTCACGAAGGCCCACGGCCTCAAGGGCGCCATCAAGATCGAGATGTACACCGACGATCCAGCACGGCGGTTCACCCCGGGAGCGATTTTCACCCTGCAGGTGCCGACGAGCTCACCGTGGCACGGCAAGAACCTCGAGCTCATCGAGCTCAAGTGGTACAACTCGCACCCCGTTGCCTTCTTCAAGGACGTTCCCGACCGCTCGGTCGCCGAGACCCTCATCAAGGCGATCCTCTGGATCGACCACGACGACGACGAGGACTCCGGCGAGGAGGACGCCTGGTTCGACCACCAGCTGGTCGGACTCACGGTCATCCGCGACGGCGTGGAGGTCGGCACGGTGTCGCAGATCGACCACTTCCCGGCGCAGGATCTGCTGACGGTCGCCACGGCATCCGGCGATGTTCTCGTTCCTTTCGTCAAGGCCATCGTCACCGCCGTCGATGTGACGGCCGGAACCCTGACGGTCGACCCTCCCCTCGGCTTGTTCGAGGAGATCGCCGACGAGGAGCCAGAGGCTGCGGCTCCGGCCTCAACCGACACTGAGGCTCCCAGCACCGACTAGCGCCACAAAACTCAGGCCCAGCCCGCATCCATCGTTCATATCTGGATGGATGCCGCACCAGCCTGAATTTCGTGCATCAGCGCCGCTGCCCTCGCCGCCATTCGTGCTCTCGGCGTCGAACGAGCGACAGGATGACCCGCTCAACCGACTCCCAGTCCTCCATGATGCGCTTATAGCTCACCCGGAGCACGAGGTAGCCCTGCTCGATCGCGTGCAGATCACGGGTGCGATCCTTCTCGTAGTTGTCGCCGAGGTGATGCGCTCTGCTGTCTAACTCGAGGATGAGACGGTCGCCGATCAGGCAGTCGACGGTTCCAACACGCGGAATCTCCACCTGCGTTCTCACCCTGATCTGGTGCTTTTGCAGCCCGCAGCGGGCGAGCGTCTCGAGTCCGGACTGAGACTTGGCATCAGCATGTCGGAGAAACCAGTCGTGATTACCAGGAACCCGGGTGGCGATGTCGTTCAGCGCACCGAGAGTCAGGAGCTTCTTGTTGAGCGCAGAATCGATCGTCACCATCGCGCTCGTGCGAGGAACGCACCGGATGAGGTGAGCGATTGCCGCGTCAAGGACATCGACGCCAGCGGTGCGGGGAGGTGCCCAGTCGTAGTGATTCCAATGCAGCGCTACCGTCGGCTCAGCGAGATCGAGCCGTCGATGCCTATCGAGCGGCGAGCGAAGACGCGCAGCGTTGCCAGCGACAGCGACGTGCAGTCGGTCGTCTGGCATGGTCCACAGCCCGAGTGATCGAAGAAGCGATACGCACGTCAGCCGGCCGCCAACCCGTGCGGCCGCGATCACATCGGGCTCGGCATGAGGGAGGCAGAACCACCCGTTCCGAATTCGGTAGATCTCGCCGCGGCGCAGGGACGCCTCGCGCGAGGCATCCGAGACGCCGTCCTTGCGCAACTCTGAGAGGCTGGCCACACCTCCGTGTCGCGCAAGCGATGTTGTTGGGAGCATGTCGGGATGCTGCGCTCGATGGTGCGGGCTGAGTGCCGCATCCACGGTTCCGGTGGAATCCCGGTGCGCACCTCGACTGGGAGCGAGTGGGCTCGACAGCAAATTCAGGCGTACGCGGCATCCGGGCCGCATATGACGATGGATGCGGCTGAAGCCTGAATTTCTCGCGGCAGGTGAGGGAGAGAGCCTGACGCCCCTACCGCCGACTAGCAGCCTCGCGCTCGAGCAGCGCAACCAGCCGCGCGAGGTCGCCCGCGAGGGCTTCCCCGATGCCGGCGAACTCGGATGCATAGTGCTGTGCCCGATCACCCTCGAGGGTTGCGACGAGCTCGAGCGCGCTGCCCGTGCCGCGGGCAACCGCCTCGTGGGTGACCTGCATGCGCGCACCGTCGAGGATCGTGGTGTCGGCGTAGAGCCGCCCCGCGACGACTCCGCTGACCTCGAACGGGCGCGGATCCTCCCCGCCGACCTTGAGCATGCCCCTCGCCCCGAGGGCGAAGGGCTCGTCGAGTCGAAGGTAGTCCATGCCGGGAGCCCACTCTGGGTGGGTGTCGAGGTCGCACCACCGCTCGAAGAAGCGCTGGGGGGCAACGGAGGAGGTGGCGGCGACGCGGGCGATCTCGATCATGCGCCTGACACTACGGCCAGCCGCCGACCTCACCCCGCGCCTCGGCACCGGTGAGGTCTTTGTTACTCCGCTGTCGTGCGAATCGACGGGAGGGGAAACAAAGGATCCCTACCGTGGTCACATCGCACCAGTCCATCACAGGGGAGTATCGATGTCTGCAACGCTCACCGCACCACCAGAAGTGACACCCTCGTCCACCCTCACTCACCGCCCCAAGGGCTGGATCGACGGATGGGACCCGGAGAACCCGCAGCAGTGGGCCTCGGAGGGCAAGGCCATCGCCACCCGCAACCTGCGCTGGTCGATCTTCGCCGAGTTCCTCGGCTTCGTCGTCTGGCAGCTCTGGAGCATCGTCGTCGTGCAGCTGCCCGCCGCCGGCTTCACCTTCGACATCAGCCAGACCTTCTGGCTCATCTCGATGCCGGCCCTCGTCGGCGCGACCCTCCGCCTTCCCTACACCTTCCTCGTGCCGAAGTTCGGCGGCCGCAACTGGACCATGATCTCGGCGGCTCTGCTGCTGATCCCGGCTATCTCGCTCGGCTTCGCCGTCGGCAACCCAGAGACCCCGTTCGGCGTCATGCTCTTCGTCGCAGCCCTCGCCGGCTTCGGTGGCGGCAACTTCGCGAGCTCGATGTCGAACATCAACTTCTTCTTCCCGCAGAAGGAGAAGGGATACGCGCTCGGTCTCAACGCCGCCGGCGGCAATCTCGGTGTGTCGGTCGCGCAGATCCTGGTTCCCATCGTCATCACGGTCGGCGCGATCGGGTCGACGGTCAACCTGTCGCTCGCCGGGTGGTTCTGGATCCCGCTCATCCTCGTCGCCATCTGGGGCGCCCGCCGCTTCATGAACAACCTCTCGAACGCCAAGGCAGACTTCGCAGCCTCCGCTGCTGCCCTTCGGGAGCCGCACACCTGGATCATGGCGGTGCTCTACATCGGCACCTTCGGTTCCTTCATCGGCTTCGCCGGCGTCTTCCCCAAGGTGATCGCGACGCAGTTCCCCGAGTTCTCTGCCATCCACGTCGGAGCCGCTGCGATCTCGCTCGCGTTCCTCGGCGCGCTGTGCGGCTCGGTCGCCCGCCCGTTCGGCGGCAAGCTCGCCGACCGCTTCGGCGGCGCGAAGGTCACCGTCGCCGCGTTCAGCGTCATGGCCATCGGCGCCATGGCCGTCATCTACACGCTGCCCCTCGGCAACTTCTGGATTTTCCTCGGCATCTTCATGGTGATCTTCGGTGCGACGGGCATCGGCAACGGCTCGACCTACCGCATGATCCCGAGCATCTTCGCGGCACGAGCCGGCGTGCACGACGCGCACAACAACTCGGGCGACGTCAGCGTGCAGCGCAAGACGAGTGCCGCCATCGGCATCATCTCCGCGATCGGCGCGTACGGCGGCTTCATCATCCCGCAGCTGCTCGGCGCGAGCCTCGCCCAGACCGGCAGCTACGCCAACGCCATCTGGGGCTTCGTCGCCGCCTACGTGCTGTTCATCGCCATCACCGCGGTCTTCTACCTCCGCCGTGGCGCCGGAACGACAGGACAGCGGATCTAGTGACACTCACCGCCAGCACGGCAGCGGTCGACACCCACTGCCCGTACTGCGCACTCCAGTGCGCGATGGCCCTTCGCCCCTCCGGGGACGCGGGGCCATCGGCCGTGCCAGCCATCCCGCTCACGGTGATCGGGCGAGAATTTCCAACGAACCGCGGCGGCATGTGCAAGAAGGGGTGGACGTCGGCGGAGCTTCTCGCCGCATCCGACCGCATCACAGAGCCCATGCTCCGCCAGCCCGACGGAACCTTCGTGCCGACGAGCTGGGCCCACGCGCTCGACCTCATCGCCTCGACGGTGAAAGACAGCCGGCAGCGCTTCGGCGCCGACTCCGTCGGGGTCTTCGGCGGCGGCGGCCTCACCAACGAGAAGGCCTACCAGCTCGGCAAGTTCGCCAGGCTCGCGCTCGGCACGAGCCGCATCGACTACAACGGGCGGTTCTGCATGTCGTCCGCGGCGGCCGCGGGCAACCGCGCCTTCGGGGTCGACCGGGGTCTGCCCTTCCCGGTGACCGACCTCGACGACGCCGACACCATCCTGCTGCTCGGCTCGAACGTCGCGGCGACCATGCCGCCGTTCATCGGGCACCTCGAGAACACCCGGGCTGCGGGCGGCCTCATCGTGGTCGACCCGCGCCGCTCGCAGACCGCGAAGCTCACCGCCGACGGCGGGGGAGTGCACGTGCAGCCAGCGCCCGGCACCGACCTCGCGCTGCTGCTCGGGCTCACCCACATCGTGATCGCCGAGGGGCTCGTCGACACGGAGTATGTCGCGCACCGCACAACCGGCTTCGAGCAGCTGCGCCGCAGCGTGAGCTCGTGGTGGCCGGAGGCCGTTCAGGCGGCGACCGGGGTGCCGGTGACGCAGCTGCGTGCGCTGGCACGGCGCCTGGCCAACGGCAGGGGCAGTTTCATCCTCACCGGGCGTGGCGTCGAGCAGCACGTCGACGGCACCGACACCGCGACGGCCGCGATCAACCTGGCGCTCATCCTCGGCCTGGTCGGCCGACCCGGCTCTGGCTACGGAACGCTCACCGGGCAGGGCAACGGCCAGGGCGGCCGCGAGCATGGACAGAAGGCCGACCAGCTCCCTGGCTACCGCAAGATCACGGATGCCGCGGCGCGCGAGCACGTCGCCGCCGTCTGGGGCGTCGACCCGGCCGTCATCCCCGGCGCCGGGGTGCCGGCCATCGAGCTGCTCGACGAGCTCGGCGTGCCAGGCAAGGTGCGCTGCCTTCTCGTGCACGGCTCGAACGTCGTCGTGAGCGCGCCCGATGTCACCCGCGTAAGGAAGGGGCTGGAGGCACTGGACCTGCTCGTCGTCTGCGACTTCTTCTTCAGCGAGACCGCCGCCCTCGCCGACGTCGTGCTGCCGGTGACGCAGTGGGCAGAGGAGGAGGGCACGATGACCTCCCTCGAGGGCCGCGTCATCCGCCGCCGCCAGGCCATCGACGCCCCGCCCGGTGTGCGCAGCGAGCTCTGGATCCTGCACGAGCTCGCGAAGCGCCTCGACGCCCCCGGCACCTACTCCGTCGTTCCGTCGGAGGTGTTCGACGAGCTCGCTCGCGCGTCCGAGGGCGGTATCGCCGACTACTCCGGACTCAGCCACGAGCTGCTCGACACCGAGGTGGCCGCCTACTGGCCGTACCCGGTCGGCTCGACCGGCACGCCGCGGCTCTTCGGCGAGAGCTTCGCACACCCCGACGGACTCGCGCGACTGGTGCCGGTGACCACCCGCCCGAAGCCAGCACCCTCCGACTCGCTCACGCTCGTCACCGGGCGGTTGCTCGAGCACTACCAGTCGGGCACGCAGACACGGCGCGTGCCAGAGCTCATGGGCGCGAAGCCGCGCGCGACGGTGCAGATCCACCCCGACACGGCATCCGCGCTCGGTATCGTGCACGGCCATGCCGTGACCGTCTCGAACGAGCGGGCCACCGTGCACTGCCTCGCTGAACTCACCGACGACGTGCGGCACGACACCGTCTTCCTTCCGTTCCACTACGCCGACTCCGAGTGCGCCAACCTGCTCACCGAGAGCGTGACCGACCCGATCTCCGGTATGCCGGAGTTCAAGAAGACCAGCGTGCGCGTCGCGCCGGTTCACGAGAGGGAGCCATGACCCACCCCACCCGCATCGTGCTCATCGGCTACGGCCCCGTCGGCGCCCGCTTCGTCGAGGAGCTGCTGCCCGCCGTGCGCAGTGGCGCCGTGTCGCTCACCGTGCTCGGTGCAGAGCACGACAGCGCGTACAACCGCGTGCTGCTCGCCGAGTACGCCGTCGGCCGCACCGACCGGGAGCGGCTCGAGATCGCCGACGACTCCGCCTTCATCGATGCCGGGGTCGAGCTTCGACTCGGCGAGACGGCGTCGACGATCAATCGCAGCCGCCAGACGGTCTCCCTCCATGGAACCGACGAGACCGTGCCATACGACCGGCTCGTGCTCGCCACGGGTGCCCGCGCCAACATCCCGACGCTCGTCGGCATGGAGTCCTCGCGCCTCGGCATCGCTCCGAACGGGCTCGACCAGGTGGCCGCGGGGCTGCCGCGTGGCGTCGAGGTGCTTCGCGATCTTCGCGACGGCGACGTCATTAGGGCTGCCGTCGAGTCGGGGCGGCGCATCGTCGTGCTCGGCGCGGGTGTTCTCGGCATGGAGCTCGCCCTTGCCGCCCAGGAGCAGGGCGCCCGCGTGGTCGTGGTGCACCACGGCGACGGGCCGATGGCACGCAACCTCGACACGAACGGTGGACGGATGCTGGCGCAGGCCGCCCGCGCCGCCGGCGTCGAGGTGGTCGGGCACTCCCGCGCGGAGAGCGTGCTGCTTCGCACCGGAGACGACGGCCACCTCACCTTCGACGCCCTGGTGTGTGCCGACGGCAAGCAGATCGAGGGCGACCTGCTCGTGCTCTCGTGCGGCGTCGGAGCCAGGTCGGAGCTCGCCGCCCGCGCCGGGCTCGCGGTCGGTCGCGGAATCCTGGTCGACGACGAGCTGCGCAGCTGGACCGACCCAGACATCTTCGCGATCGGCGACTGCGCGCACGTGGCCGCACCCGACGAGTCGATCGAGGCGCACCATGTAGCCGGCGCGCCCTCCGGCCTCATCGGCCCCGGCTGGCGGCAGGCCGACTGGCTCGCCGCTGCGCTCGCCGCTGAGGCGACGGGCTCGCGCCGAGCCGACCTGCTGCAGCCGGAGCGGCGCAGCACGGTCATGCTCAAGTCGGAGTTCGTGCACGTGGTCTCGGCCGGCAAGGTCGACGCCGATGCGTGGGACGAGCACCTCGAGGTCAGCCAGTGGATCGACCGCACCCGCGGCGGCTACGCGAAGATCGTGGCGCGCGACGGCGTGCTCGAGGGCTTCGTGAGCGTCGGGATGCCGCGGCTGGGCGCGGAGCTGACGCTGCTGTTCGAGCGTGGCAGCGTCATCCCGGCCGACCCCGCCGTGCTGCTGCGCCTCGACGCGGTCGGTGCGGCGGCGGAGTCGAGTGCGGCGCCCTCACCCGACGACACCGTGTGCTGGTGCAACGGGGTGCAGGCGAAGACGATCAGCGCGTGCGCATCGCGTGGGGTCTCGACCGTCGAGGGCGTCGGCGCGCAGACGCGCGCGGGAACGGGCTGCGGTGGCTGTAAGGGGCGCATCGCGCAGCTCATTGCTGCGGCGCCGTCCGCGGCACCCGTCGAGGTCTAGCGGTCGCTGCCTACCAGGGCAGCGGCAGCGTCTCTACGAGCTCCCCGGCGGCGCTGCCTCCGGGGGGAACGACGGCGACGAGGTCGGCGCTCGCGAGTCCGCGCAGCATCCCGGAGTCCTGCCACCGAGTCGGAGTCGCGCCACGCTCACCCCAGGTGCACGGGACAAGGCGCGTGGATGCCGACGCGTTGTCCACGTCGACAGCGAGGGCGATGCGCGCCACCGGCCCCGCCTCTCGCCGCAGCATGCCGTCGAGCACTGGCACCCCGATGCTCGCGAACGCCAGCATGGCCGCGAGCGGATTGCCGGGAAGGGCGAGCACCAGCCGCCCGCTCTCGAGGCGGGCGAGGATGACCGGGTGGCCTGGCCGCATCGCGACCCCGTCGATGATGATCGTGGCTCCGAGAGCGTCGAGGGCGGAGCGCACGAAGTCGGCTGGTCCCTGAGCGGTTCCGCCCGTGGTCAGGGTGAGGGCAGCCGTCGATGCCGTGAGCGCCTCAACGGTCGCGTCGAGGGTGTCGCGGCCGAACGCGACAGAACCGGCGGCGCCCCCTGCGGAGGCGACGGCGGTGGGGAGGGAGGGGAGGAAGGCGTCGCGCACGCGCCCGTCGGCGGGCAGTCCCGCGGTGCGCAGCTCGTCGCCGAGCAGCACGAGGTCGACCCTCGGCGCGGGGAGCACGCTGACCTCGTCGTAGCCGGCGACGGCGGCCAGAGCGAGCCGTGGGGCAGAGAGCACGGTGCCCGCCGCCAGCAGCGGCTCGCCGTGGCGGGCCTCCTCTCCTCGGTGGCGGATGTCGCGCCCTGGCGCGGGAGGAAAAGCCGGGTCGCAGAGCTCGAGGCGCATGCCCCCCGCCGACCAGCGGGTGTCGCCCTGCTCGCGCCGCACGATCGTGGACGTGCCGGGAGGCACCGGAGCCCCCGTGGCGATCGCCCGCGCGGTGCCGGGTACGAGAGGGGCAAGTGCGGCCCCGGCACCGGCGCGGATCGGCTCGCCGAGCTCCCACGGCCCGTCACCGCACACGGCCCAGCCGTCCATCGCCGACGACGAGTAGTGGGGGAGGTCGGTGAGTGCGAACAGGTCGTGGGCGAGCGTTCGACCGCCAGCGGTGCTCACCGGCACGATGTCGGGGCAGGAGTCGGCGAGGGCCGCGCCATGCTCTCGGGCGATCGTGCGCGCGTCGTGCCAGTCCACCAGGGGCAGGGCGTGCCGACGGGTGGGGCTGAGCGTGGTGGTCACAGCGTCTCCAGGGTGGTGTTGGCCGTCGCGATGGCGGCAGCGACATCCTGCGGTGAACCTCCCGCCCTGCCGGCGGCGAGGCCGACGAGGAAGGTGGTCAGGGGTGCGCTCGGTCGCGCGACGCCGTGGGCGGCATCGCGCGCGAGGTCGAGGAGGGCGGTGATGTCGACCTCGCCCGGCGGAAGGCCGAGGGAGACAGCGAGGGTCGTGATGTACTCCTCGATCGAGATCGGCTCAGACTCCAACGAGCACCTCCGTCAGCTGGATTCCGTGGGCGGCGGCTGCCTCCGGAGTGTCGATGTCGGCGCAGAGCCGCGACGGCACGGGCACCTCGATGAGCTGGATCGGGGCGATGAGGCGCATCATGCCGAGGTTCTCGAGCGATCCGCGGCACTCCGCGCCAGCGAGAGCGAGGGCGGCGGTGCTGTAGATGGCGAGGAGCGGCTGGCGGCGGCCGTCGTCATCCACGGCAATGACCCCGCCGGCGAACGGCGCGGCCTCGAGGGCGCAGAGCAGGAGCGGCATGGCGACCTCGACGTAGGGGAGGTCGGCGGCGATGACCGCGGTGAACGGCGCGCGCGGCCGGGCGAGAGCGTCGAGGCCGGCGATGGTGGCGGCAGCGGGACCAGCGTGGCGCGGAGACTCGACGACCTCGGTGCCGACAACGACCGTCGTGACGGCGCCTCTGGCTGCGGCGAGTGCTCGCTCGAGCAGCGTCGCGCCCTCGAATACGAGCGCGGTCTTGTCGATACCGCCCAGCCGCGAGGCGCGACCGCCGGCGAGAACGATGGCATTCCACTCAGTCATAGCCTCAGGCTAGGTGAGCGCCGTTTCCCCTCCATTGCCCCGATGTAAACGCTCGTGACCCGCGCCTCACACGTGTGCGGGCGGCCGGAGAGGTCTAGACGTCGAGACGGTAGCCGCGCTTGACCACGGTTGCCACGAGGCCGGGCACGGCAAGCGACTGGCGGAGGCGGCTGATGGCGACCTCCATGGCGTGGTCGTCCTGGATTCCGGGCAGCGCACTGGCGAGCTCCGCCCGCGAGAGCACCGCGCCGGGAGTCGCCATGAGCTGGCGGAGGAGGGTGATGGATGTCGGCGGCAGCGAGATGCGCTTGCCGGCGACCACGGCGAGCTGGCCCCGCAGCGCGAGCTCGCCGTGTCGCGTCTCGACGCGGGTGACGCGGTTCGTCTCGAGGTACTCGCACAGCAGGCGGATGAGCGCCCCCATGCGAAACCGCTCTGGCTGGATGGGCGCGACGCCGCGGGCCAGCAACGGCGCGGCCGTCACCGGGCCGACGGCCGCAGCGAGCACGTCGCTGCGGAGGGCGTCGATGAGGGCGTCGAGAACGCCGATGCTCTCCGCCGCCCCGAGCAGGGCATCCACGGCTGGCGCGCTCGTGAAGGTGACGGCGTCGAGCTGCCGCGCGCAGATCGCGTCGATGAGGCGCTGCACCTTGTCGTCGTTGCTGCCGAGCCGCGTCCAACGGTAGGGGGCGACGGTGAGCACGGTGTGCTTCTCGCGCAGGCGGGCCAGCTGTGGCTCGTCGGTCTTGCCGTGCGGCTGCACGGCGATGGTCTGGCCGGGCTCGCACTCCTCCAGCGCCTTGGAGACGAGGGACTCTGTCGTCTCGACCTCGCTCATGCCGGAGTCGTTGAGGCCGGCGGCGCGGATGCCGCCGCGTGCCTTCGGTCCGCGAACCAGGATGCGGGCGTGCTCGAGCGATTCGGTCAGGTCGTCGCCGATGCCTGCCGCATCCGCCACCTCGAACCAGCGGCGGATTCCGTATGCCGTCGTCGCCAGCAGCACGTCGGGGCGGTGCTCGATGATCGCCTTGGTGTCGTCGATGATCGGGTTGTCGAGGTGGGCGTGCGCGATGCGCAGTGTCGGGCCGTGCATGACGGTCGCCCCGCGTCGCTCAAGCGCGTCGATGAGGTCCTCCGACCGCCGGTCGGAGGTGACGCCGATGCGAAAGCCGACGAGCTGCTCAGAGCCGAATCCCGGAACCCGTGCCTCGTCGGTCTCGCTCATGAGGCCAGCGCCGTCGCGCGTCGAAAGAGTGCGGCGGCGTCGAGGTCGCCGGAGTAGGCGAGGCGAACGACCTCGCCGATGACGAGCACGGCGGGGTTGCCGACGCGCGCGTTCGCGGCATCCGTGACGGCGGAGCCGACGGTCGAGATGGTGGTCTTCTGGTCGGCGCTGAAGCCGCGCTCGATCATCGCGACGGGCACGTCGGCACCGAGGCCGAAGCGGGCGAGGCCCTGCACGATGGGCACGAGGTTGGCGACCCCCATGAGCACGACAATCGTGCCCCCGAGGCCGGCGAGGTGCTCCAGCTCGCTCTCCGACGGCACGGCGTGGCCGGAGACAACGGTGAAGAGGTGGCTGACGCCACGGTGGGTGAGTGGGATGCCCGCTGCCGCCGGCACCGCAATGGCGCTGGAGACACCGGGAATGACGGTCACCGGCACGCCGGCGGACTGGCACGCGATGACCTCCTCGCTGCCACGGCCGAACACATACGGGTCGCCGCCCTTGAGGCGAACGACCTTCGAGCCGGAGAGCGCGTGCTCGACGAGCAGCTGCTCGATGCCCTGCTGGGTGATGGCGTGGTGGCCCGGCTGCTTGCCGACGTTGATGAGGAGGGCCTTGGGGGCGAGCGAGACCAGGTGGTCGTGCGGAGCGAGGCGGTCGTACAGCACGACATCCGCCTCGGCGAGGGCACGGGCTCCGCCGACAGTGATGAGGTCGTCGGCGCCAGGTCCGCCGCCGACGAGGGTCACACTGCCCGTTGTCACGTGGAAGCCCCTCTCATCGGAATCGTTGGACCGGATACCAGTACCGTAGCCGGGTTCGCGAGTTCCGCTGCCGTGGGAGGACGCAATTGGCCACGTTCCTCGACGCGGGGCAGGCCGACATCCGGCGAGTCCGGCGCGTTGACGAAACTGCGGAACCGGCGAAGGCGCTCTGGGTCTTTCAGGGTCGCCGCCCACTCGTCCTCGTAGTTGTCGACATGCTTCGCCATCGCGGCCTCGAGGTCGTCGGCGAGCCCGAGCGAGTCCTCGACGACGACCTCGCGCACGTGGTCGATGCCGCCGGGCAGCTCCTCCATCCAGCGCGCGGTGCGCTGCAGGCGGTCGGCGGTGCGGATGTAGTACATCATGTAGCGGTCGATGTACTTGATGAGGGTCTCGTCGTCGAGGTCGCCAGCGAGCAGCTGCGCGTGTGCAGGCTGGAACCCGCCGTTGCCGCCGACGTACATGTTCCAGCCCTGGTCGGTGGCGATCACGCCGACGTCCTTGCCGCGGGCCTCTGCGCACTCGCGCGCGCATCCCGAGACCCCGAACTTGAACTTGTGCGGTGCGCGCAGGCCGCGGTACCGCAGCTCGAGGCGGATCGCCATGGCCACCGAGTCCTGCACGCCGAAGCGGCACCACGTGGAGCCGACGCAGCTCTTCACGTTGCGCAGCGCCTTGCCGTAGGCCTGCCCAGACTCGAATCCTGCCTCGACGAGCTCTCGCCAGATCGCGGGCAGCTGGTCGAGCCGCGCGCCGAACATGTCGATGCGCTGACCGCCGGTGATCTTCGTGTAGAGGCCGTAGTCGGTGGCGACCTTCGCGATGACCGCGAGCTTGGCCGGCGTGATCTCGCCGCCGGGGATGCGCGGCACCACGGAGTAGCTGCCGTCCTTCTGCATATTGGCAAGGGCACGGTCGTTGGTGTCCTGCAGGGTGCCGCGGCCGGCATCGAGCACGTAGTCGCTGCTGAACTGGCTCGCGAGCACCGACGCGACTGCCGGCTTGCAGATGTCGCAGCCGCGCCCCGTGCCGACCCGCTCGATGATCTCATCGAAGGAGTGCAGCTCGAGCACGCGAACCGTCTCGAACAGCTCCTGGCGGCTGAGCGGAATGTGCTCGCACATCGCCCGCGACACCTCGATGCCGGCGGCCGTTAGCTCGCTCTCGAGCAGCTTCTTGACGAGAGGAACACACGACCCGCACTGGATGCCGGCCCGCGAGCAGGTCTTCAGACTCGCCAGATCGGTGCACGCCTCGCCGTGCTCGCCGCGCACGTACTCCCGCACAGACCCGGCATCGACGTTGTTGCACGCGCACACGAGGGCGTCGTCGGGCAGGTCGCCGCCGCCGGGCAGCTCCCCGCCCGCGACAGAGAGGTAGGCGCCGGGCTCCGCGGTCAGCTCGCGGCCGAGCATGGGGCGAAGCGCGGCGTAGGGCTCCGCGTCGCCGACGAAGATGCCGCCGAGGAGGGTGCGGGCGTCGTCCGACATGACGAGCTTCTGGTAGAGCCCGCGGGCCGGGTCGGCGTAGACGACCTCGAGCGCGCCCTCTGCCTCGGCGCGCGCATCGCCGAAGCTCGCGACCTCGACGCCGCTGAGCTTGAGCTTGGTCGCGTCGTCGACGCTCGTGAACTCCGCTGCTCCGCCGAAGAGGCGGTCGGCCACGACCTCTGCCATGGCGTTGGCTGGGGCGACGAGGCCGGTGCAGCGTCCCTCGAAGTTGGCGACCTCGCCGATCGCCCAGACGTGGTCGACCGAGGTGCGGCAGTCGGTGCCGATGACGATGCCGCCGCGCTCCGCCGTCTCGATGCCGGCGGCGCGGGCGAGCTCGTCGCGCGCGGTGATGCCGATGGAGAAGACGACGATGTCGGCATCCACCCGCGTGGCATTGGTGAAGGTGACCCCGGTGACAACGCCGTCGGTCGACTCGATGCGCCGGGGGCGGGTGCCGAGGTGCAGGGCGATGCCCTGTGCTCCGATGAGGCGACCGAGGGCGCGGCCTGCGCCCTCGTCGAGCTGGGCCGACATGAGCCACGAGCCGGAGTGCACGATCGCCGACTCCGCGCCGAGCTTGTGCACGCCGCCAGCGGCCTCGAGGCCGAGAAGACCGCCACCGGCGACGATGACCTTCGCCGGGCGGCCGAGGGTGTTCGAGAGGGTGGCGACGTCGTAGGCGAGGTTGTCGACGTCGTCGATCGTGCGGTACACGGCACTGAGCTCTGCGCCCGGGATTTCGGGAACCGTCGCGCTCGAACCGGTGGCGAACACGAGCTCGTCGTACTCGTGCACCCCGACGGGTGTCGTCACGGTCTTGGCGGCCGTGTCGACGGCCGTTGCCCGAGCGTTGACGTGCAGCACCGTGTGGTCGTCGTGCCACAGAGGCTCGAGGGTGAGGTCGTGGTCGGTGCCGAGCCGCTTGCTGAGGGCCACCCGGTCGTAGGGGGCGTGGCGCTCCTCCATGATGACGGTCACGTGCATGCGCTCGCCGGCGTCGCGCGAACGGATCGCGTCGACGAGGCGGTGCGCCGCTGGCCCGCCGCCGATTACGACGACACGGGTTGGGGTGGTCGAGTCTGTTGTCATAGCTGTCCCTTTGGCTCGTGTCCGCAGCCTATGCAGGCGCGGTTTCCCTGCCATTGCCCCGGTGTATCCCGGGGATCACGAACCCCGCACAGTCGTGGGCACAGCGTGTGAGGGAGGTTTCACGGCGGCGAAACACGGGGAGACCGCGAAGAAACATGGGCTGCCTAGCGTGGCTGCATGACCATTGCGACAGAACTCGAGGCCCCCGCCAGTGCTGCAGCAACCTGGCAGCGGGCCTGCGCCGTTGACGAGCTCGAGCCGTCGTGGGGCGAGGCGCTGCTGATCCGCATGCGCCAGATCGCACTGTTCATGATCGGGCCGGAGGAGATCTACGCGGTCGACAACCGCGATCCTGCCACCAACGCCAACGTGATCTCGCGCGGCATCGTCGGATCGAAGGGCGACCGGCCGACCGTCGCCTCCCCGCTGCTCAAGCACGTCTACGACCTCGGCACTGGCGAGTGCTTCGCCCAGCCGGAGTTCGCGCTGCAGACCTTCCGCACCCGCGTCGTCGGTGGCTTCGTCGAGGTCGAGGTGCTCGAGTGAGCCTCCTCCTCGAGGGGCCGCGCACCGGCACACTCACGCCAGCACTCCTTGCCATCTCCCACGGAACCTCCTCGCCGATCGGCCAGCACGCCGTCGCCTCGCTGGTGGACGCCGTCGCCCGCGCTCGCGGCGATGTTGCCGTGGCCGGCGGCTTCGTCGACGTGCAGCAGCCGGATGTCGCCGCGACCCTCGAGGCGAACCCCGGGCCGGCAGCGATCGTGCCCCTCCTGCTCTCCGCCGGATACCACGTGCACGTCGACCTTCGCCGCTCGATCCGCGACGCTCCCGGCGCGGTTCTGGCCGCGGCCCTCGGACCGGATGACCGCCTCGTCGCCGTGCTCGAGCGCCGCCTGGTCCAGGCCGGGCTCCGTAGCGACGACCGCGTCGTGCTCGCCTGCGCGGGATCCAGCGATCAGCGCGCGGTCGACGACTGCCTCGAGATGGGAGCGCGGCTGTCGCGGCGCATCAAGCGCACGGTTCGTGTCGGGTTCATCAGTGCGGCATCCCCGCGCCTTGACGACGCCGTGGAGCTGGAGCGAGCGCGCGGCGGCCGAGTCGTCGTGGCCACCTACCTGCTCGCGCCCGGCTATTTTGCCGACCTGGCGCGGGCGACCGCCGCCGACGTGACGACCGAACCCCTGCTTCGTGCCGGCGACGAGCCGCCGCGCGAGCTCGTCGACCTCGTGCTCGACCGCTACGCGGGGGCGCTCGCCTAGCTCCAGTTGGCTCACCCCCACGTCACCGCCCAGCCCGCTCACCCAGCCCCCTCACCCAGCCCCCTACCCAGCCCCTTGGTCAAAACTCCGGCTGATTGCACCGCCCGGCCCGAGGGGTGGCTTGGGGTATCGATCTGACCGGAGAAACTGCACCGACCGCGGCACGGCACGGCACGGCACAGCTCAGCTCAGCGCCAGCCCGAGTCGCCGATGCATCGCGCGACGACGGTGCTCACCTCGCCTGACCACGTCGAGGATGCTCGCCTCGACCGATGCCCAGTCCTCCATGACCCGGCGGTAGCTCACCCGAATGACGATGTATCCCCGCCGAGACAACTCGAGGTCGCGCCGCCGGTCGTTCTCGTAGTTCGTGCCGAGATGATGGCTGCGGCTGTCGAGCTCGAGAACGAGCCGATCGCCGATGAGCAGATCGACGAACCCGACGCCCGGGATGTGCACTTGGGTCCGCACCGTCAGACCTCGTCGTCGCAGTCGCAACCGCGCCAGCGTCTCGAGGCCCGACTGGCTTGCCGGGTCGACGAGCCGGGCGATGCGTTGAAATCGCCGGGGCAGAACTGCGAGGATCTCGGCCAACTCGTGCTCCTCAAGAACGTGGCGACTGCCACGCTGAGTGTTCAGCGCCGAATCGATCGTGACTATCGCGGCCTCCTCGTTGCTGCACTCGATGAGCCGGGCAATGGACGAGAGGACGGAGTCCACCGGGGCGGTGCGAGGCGGGTCCCACGGCAGATCGCGCCAGTGCAGGCAGGCGTCGCCACCGTGTCGCAATCGGGTTGCGTCCCGTGCCACTGAGACGTGAAGGCGATCGCCTGGCATCGTCCAGAGGCCGAGCTTGCCCAGCCGGCTCGCTGCGGTCAGCTGCCCGCCGATATGCACGGCACGCATTGCATCGGAATCGGCGGTTGGCAGTGCAAACCACCCGTTGCGCAACCGGATGAGCTCACCGCGCTGCACTGATGCGGCCGCCTGTCTCGCTGTGATGCCTCGCTCTCGCAGAAGCGTGAGGGACGCGATGCCGCCGAGCGTAGCGACGGTGTCTGCGGTGCGTGCCATTCGGGCAGTATCGTCGAGCTCCAGCCTGAGGTGCAGGACCGGGCGCGCGACTGTGCACGACCATTGCTGAGCCGGTGGGTGTGGAAATCCGGTTGGATGCGTGGTGCAGCCGCCTATGAGGCTCGGCCACCGCATCCAACCGGATTTTCGACCGGCACGAGGCGGCGGGCACGAGGTCGGGCACGAGAGGGTCGTTGCGGCGGGAGAGCGGAGGCGCTCCCGTACGCTGGAGCACGTGCGCATCGACATCGTCAGCATCTTCCCGGAGTTCTTCGGCGTGCTCGACATCTCCCTCCTCGGCAAGGCCCGCACGTCAGGGCTCATCGAGGTCGACGTGCACGACCTGCGCGACTTCACCCACGACAGGCACCGCACCGTCGACGACACCCCCTACGGCGGCGGCGCCGGCATGGTCATGAAGCCGGAGCCATGGGGTGAGGCACTGGATGCCGTCATCGCCGATTCGACGGTCGTCATCTTTCCGAGCCCCGCCGGCGAGCGCTTCACCCAGGCCACGGCTCGCGAGCTCGCGGGGGAGGGGCACCTCGTCTTCGCCTGCGGTCGCTACGAGGGCATCGACCAGCGCGTCATCGACTACGCGTCGAGCCGCACCCGCGTGCGTGAGATCAGCCTCGGCGACTACGTGCTCAACGGGGGAGAGGTTGCTGTCACCGCGATGATCGAGGCCATCGGCCGCCTCGTGCCCGGGGTCGTCGGCAATCCAGAGAGCCTCACCCAGGAGAGCCATGAGGATGGCCTGCTGGAATACCCCAGCTACACCAAGCCCGCGGAGTGGCGTGGCCTGCAGGTTCCGCCGGTGCTGCTCGGGGGCAACCACGGTGCCATCGCCGCCTGGCGGCACGACCAGCAGCTCGAGCGCACCCGGAGGGTGCGACCAGACCTCCTGAAGGATTCAGAGTGAAGCTCTGGTTCTGGTCGCAGTTCGTCGTCGCTGGGGCGCTCGTGCTCTACGGGGTGCTCGCTGTCGCCTTCTTCCTCGACCCCGATGCGTTCTGGTTTCCGATCGCGAACGTCATCGGCCTCGTCGGCCTCCCGCTCTACGGCCTCGGTCTCATAGTGTCTCTCGTGGTCAACCAGCTGGTGCTGCGGGCCCGTCCGCAGCGCGTGGTGACCCGTCGGGAGTCGGTGCTGCTCGCGGTCGAGTACGCGCTCATCGTCGCGAGCCTCGCGGTGCTGCTGGTCGAGGAGTGGGTTCTCGAGGTCATGGCTGTCTGGTTCGTCACGACGGGAGTGGCGATTGCGGCGTGCGTGGTGATTGCTGCGACATCGACGCGACAGCGTGCCGCATCTGTGCCTGCACCGTGGGCGGCGACCGGGCCGAAGTAGTCGCGTGTCGGGCAGGCGCTTGCGATTGTAATGATAGTGAGTGTACAGTCACTCACATGCTCAGCACTGCAGAACAGCGCACCGCGACCGTCATCGACGCTGCGATAGCCGAGTTCGCCAAGACGGGCTACCTCGGCACCCCAACGGCGAGCGTTGCGGCAGCGGCGAAGATCTCCACCGCCTACGTATTCAAGCTGTTTCCCACTAAGGAGAAGCTCTTCGTGGCGGCGCTCGACCGGTGCTTCGAGCGAGTGATCGCTGCCCTCGCGGCTGGCGCCGACGCCGCCGCGAGCCAGACGCCAGAGGATGTGCTCGACGGCATGGGGGAGGCGTACGCCGACCTCATCGGCGATCGAGACCTGCTCATGCTGCAGGTGCACGCACAGTCCGCAGCCGACATCGTCGAGATCCGCGAGGCGCTTCGCCGGGGCATCGGCGCGGTGACGGAGTATGCGAGTACGCGATCGCGAGCGGCCGACTCTGCCGTGCAGCGCTTCATCGCCTACGGCCAGCTGTGCCACCTCATTGTGACGGCCGGCCTCGATGACCTCGAGAGTCCGTGGGCTGCCGTTCTCGCCGACGGCTTCCGCCACTAGACCCGCGATCCCGCACCTCGCTCTATTCCCATGGCAGCGCAAGTGATTGATCAATCACTCAATTGAAAGGAACGTCAATGTCCACCCTCACCGCCACATCCATTACCGTCGCCTCAGCCACCGCTCGCAGCTCGCGCCGCTGGCTTGCGCTCACCGTTCTCGCGCTGGCGCAGTTCCTCGTCGTTCTCGATGCGTCCATCGTCAACATCGCCCTGCCGACCATCGGGTCGCAGCTCGCCCTCGGCACCGCGGCGCTGAGCTGGGTGCTGACTGCCTACATCCTCCCGTTCGGCGGGCTCCTGCTGTTCGGCGGCCGTCTCGCCGACCGCTTCGGGCACCGACGGGTCTTCCTCGTCGGCGTGGCGGGTTTCGTCGTCGCCTCGCTCATCGCCGCTCTCTCCCTGAGCGGGGGGATGCTGCTCGCAGCCCGCGCCCTCCAGGGCGCGTCGGCAGCGCTGCTCGCGCCAGCATCCCTCGCGCTCGTCACCCAGCTGTTCCTCACAACGGCCGACCGCGCCAAGGCGCTCGGCATCTGGGGTGCTGTCGCCGGCATCGGCAGTGCGGCCGGGGTGCTACTCGGGGGAGTGCTGACCGCGGCGTTCGGCTGGCAGGCGGTGTTCCTCGTGAACGTGCCGGTCGGCATCCTCGTGCTCGTCGCTATTCCGCTGCTCATCACGCGCGATCCGAATCGCGTGGCACAGAAGCTGGATGCCCCGGGCGCCATCACCGTGACCGCCGGTCTCGCATCCCTCGTCTTCGGCCTCGCACAGGCGCAGGAGCTCGGCTTCGGCCACCCCTCCACCCTCGCGCTGCTGGCAGCCGCGACCGTGCTGCTCTGCGCCTTCGCCGTCATCGAGCGCCGCTCCGCCTCGCCGCTCGTTCCGTTCGCGATCTTCCGAAACCGTTCCCTTCTCGCCGGCAACCTCGCGTTGGTGCTCATCGGAGGAGCGACCGTCGCGCTGTTCTTCGCGCTGTCGGTGTACCTCCAGGCGGTGCTCGGCTATGACGCTCTCGCCGCCGGGTTGTCGCAGCTGCCGCTCGCCGGCTCCCTCGTGCTCTTCGCCGCCGTCGTGCCGACGGTGATGCAGCGCTTCGGCGCCCGCCGCACACTCGTTGGCTCGCTGCTCCTGCTCGCCGCAGCGCTCGGCTGGCTCGCGCTCGCCCCTGCCGACGCGGGCTTCGTTCAGCACCTGCTCGGCCCCACCATCCTCATCGGTGTCGCCATGGTCGGCGCGTTCATCGCCGGCACCCAGCTGGCCGTGACCGACGTCGACGAGTCGGATGCCGGACTCGCCAGCGGCCTCATCAACACCTCCCAGCAGATCGGCGGCGCCGTCGGGCTCGCGGCGCTCGCAACGATCGCCGCCGCACGCACCGAGTCGCTCGTCGCCGCGGGATCCGCGCCGGTGGAGGCGCTAGCGAATGGCTTCAGCTGGGTCTTCGCCGGTGCCGCGGTCCTCTCGGTCGCGGGCGCCCTCGTCGCCGCGGCGGTGCGAAACCGCTAGCCGCGAGCGGTGAGGATGACGGGTCCGTCGTCGGTGATCGCGACCGTGTGCTCTGCGTGGGCGGCGCGCTCGCCGTTGGCGCTGCGCAGCGTCCAGCCGTCGTTGTCGGTGTAGATGCGGTCGGTGCCGTGCATGAGCCACGGCTCGATCGCGAAGACGAGTCCGGGCTTGAGGGGAAAGCCGCGGCCCGCCGTGCCGTCGTTGGGCACGTGGAGGTCGCCGTGCATCGTGCGGCCGACGCTGTGGCCGCCGAAGTCGGTGTTGACGCCGAAGCCCGCCGCACGCGCGACTGTGCCGATGGCAGCGGAGACGTCGCCCATGCGGTTGCCGACGACCGCGGCGGCGATGCCAGCCTCGAGCGCTGCCTCGACCGTGGCGATGAGCGCGAGGTCCTCGTCGCGCGGGGTGCCGACGACGAACGAGACGGCGGAGTCGGCGACCCAGCCGCCGACCGATGCCGCGAAGTCGAGGGTGATGAGATCACCGTCCTGCAGCGCGTAGTCGTAGGGGAGCCCATGCAGGGCGGCGTCGTTCACCGAGGTGCACAGCACCTTGCCGAACGGGGAGGCGCCGAATGAGGGGTGGTAGTCGATGTAGCAGCTCTCTGCGCCGGCCTCGCGGATCATCGCGTGAGCAATGCGGTCGAGCTCGAGCAGGTTGGTGCCGACAGAGGCGGCCGCGCGGGTTGCCTCGAGCACACTCGCGACGAAACGGCCGGGCTGCCTCATCTCCTCGATCTCAGCGGGCGTACGGAGTTCTATCACCCAACGAGACTAGCCTTGCAGGCATGCTGATCAGGCGTGCCGTCTACATCGCGCAGTTCGCGCTGACCGTTGTGCTGCCCGGCTGGGTGCTCATCGGCCGCGGCGTGCTCGCCGACGGCATCGGGTGGGAGTTCCTCGTCTACCTCGTGCTCTGCCCCGTCCTGTTCGTCTCGCTCGCAGTGATCGCTGCTCTCGTCTCTGCGCGAAAGTCGGTGCGGGTGGCCAGGGCCGTCTCCTGGCTGGATGCCGCACTCCTGCTGGCGCTCTGGGCATCCCTTCTCGTCTACGGCCTGTTTGCGTTTCCCGTGATCGCCGCGCTGGTCGTCGTTCTGATCGTCGCGCTGTTCTGGGTTGCCCTGTGGGAGCTCACCGACGAGACCCGCCGACGTGTGCGCGGTTTCGTCGACGACCTCGCCCTCACCCCGGAGTCGGCCCGCATGCGCACTCCCGGCGATGCCGGCCGCATCATCGTCGTGCCCCCACCCGCCGTCGGTGCTGACCAGGAGCGTGCTGACCAGGAGCGTGCCGATCAGCAGCGCACCGACGAGCGTTCGCGCTAGCCGCCGCTTTCTGGCATAATTGCCCCTTGTGCTTCTGCACGGTTCTGCCACAGGGGAACCGGGTCTCGTGAGAAGCCTTCCCATTCTTTGAACGACCTATACCCGTGATCGACCTGTGGCGGTTACAGAGAGCGAATCACCATGCACATCCTTGACGATCTCGACAAGGCGTCGCTTCGCGACAACATCCCAGACTTCCGCGCCGGCGACACCGTCAAGGTGCACGTCAACATCATCGAAGGCACGCGCTCGCGTATCCAGGTGTTCCAGGGCATCGTCATCGGCCGCTCCGGCGAGGGCGTTCGCGAGACCTTCTGCGTTCGCAAGGTCAGCTTCCAGGTCGGCGTCGAGCGCACCTTCCCGGTGCACTCCCCGGTCATCGACCACATCGAGGTCGTCACCCGCGGTGACGTGCGTCGCGCCAAGCTCTACTTCCTCCGCGACCTTCGCGGCAAGAAGGCCAAGATCAAGGAGAAGCGCGACTTCTAAGCCTCGCGTTTCACCCGTACCTGAGCTCCCTGCCGAATACACTTGGCAGGGAGCTCAGGGGTTTAATGACAAGCGAAGTACAGCCGGAGCGCTCCGGCTCATCCAGTGGCGAGCGCGCCGACACGGTGCGGTCGCGTCTCGGGCTTCGCGGTCACCGCGATGTGCCGCCCGCGATGACCGACCGGGAGCGCCGGACCCGCAGCGTGCGGCTGTTCATTCGCGACATCCTCGTCATTTTCGTTGCCGCGCTGCTCATCTCCTTCCTCATCAAGACCTTCCTCATTCGCTCGTTCTACATTCCCTCGTCGTCGATGGAGACGACGCTGCTGATCAACGACCGCATCATCGTCAACCAGCTCGTGCCGGAGGTGACGCCGATCCAGCATGGCGACGTCGTCGTGTTCCGCGACCCGGGCGGGTGGCTGACCCCGACCCCAGAGCCAGACCGCGGCCCGCTCATCGAGGGTGTGGATGCCGTGCTCGCCTTCGTGGGGCTGAGTGCCCCCGACAGCAACGACCACCTCATCAAGCGCGTCATCGGACTCCCCGGCGACACCATCGTCTGCTGCAACGACTTCGGCCAGCTCACCATCAACGGCGTGCCGATCGACGAGCCGTACACGCACCTGCCGCCCGACACGACGAAGGCGACGCGCGACGACTTCGAGGTCACCGTGCCAGACGGCTACCTCTGGGTCATGGGCGACAACCGCTACCAGTCGGCCGACTCGGCGTTCCACCGCAACGACCCGAGCGGCGGCTTCGTGCCCATCGACAACGTCGTGGGCCGCGCGCTGCTCATCAGCTGGCCGGCCAACCGCTGGACCACCCTCGACAACTACCCGCTCGTCTTCGCCGGCGTAGAGCGGAAGGACGCGGAGTGAGCCCGGTCGCCGACCCGACCCTCGAGGTGGAGCGGGGGGGGGG
>NZ_JBXMIS010000139.1:0-26211 GCF_057073975.1 Conyzicola sp.
GACCCGGCGGCCCCCACCATCCCTCGCACTGAAAGGAGGCGCACGGTGCGCAACCGACTCATCCCGTATCTGTTCGTCTCCCCGGCGATGCTGCTGCTCATCGCCTTCGGCATCATCCCGATCCTCGTCGCTGCCGTCATCAGCACGACGAACATGAACATCTCGGCGTTCGCCAACTGGAACAACGTCGACTTCATCGGCATCGACAACTACACGAGGCTCGTCAACGATCCCGACTTCTGGCAGTCGATCGGCAACACCGGCATCTTCGCGCTGTTCGGCGTGCCGGCCATCGTGCTGATCTCGCTGGCTGTCGCGCTGCTGCTCAACAGCAGCCAGCATCCGTTCTTCAAGGCTCTTCGCGCCTTCTACTTCATTCCGGCGATCACGGCCATCGTGGCGATCGCGCTCGTGTGGGGCTACCTCTACAACACCCAGTTCGGCCTGCTCAACCACCTGCTCTCGCTCGTCGGCCTTCCCCAGGTGCAGTGGCTTTCTGACCCGGTGCTCGCGAAGTTCTCTGTCGCCCTCGTCGCCGTCTGGCGCGGCACCGGCCTCAACATCATCATCTTCCTCGCTGCCCTGCAGGGGGTGCCGAAGGAGTACCTCGAGGCTGCTGCCCTCGACGGCGCAGGCTCTGCCCGCACCACGTTCTCTGTCACGATCCCGCTGCTGCGCTTCGCGATCTTCTTCGTGTCGATCACGACGACCATCGCGTGGCTGCAGTTCTTCGACGAGCCGTTCGTGCTCACCGACGGCGGCCCGCTCGGGGCAACGACCTCTGCGTCGATATTCCTCTACAAGGAGGGGTTCCGGCTCAACCAGTTCGGCTACGCGAGCGCTGGCTCCATCGTGCTGTTCGCGATCATCGCCGTGATCACCCTCATCCAGCTGCGCGTGCGAAGGGCCGACGATGAGTACTAGCACCCTGGTGCGCGACCGCGGGCTGGCCCGCCGCCGCCGCATCCTCATCGTGCTGATCGGCGCTGCCCTCGGTGTCGGTGCCCTCGTCACCGCATTCCCGTTCTTCTGGATGCTGACGACCGCATTCAAGCCGCAGCGCGAGGCCATCGACTACCCGCCGACACTGCTGCCGCAGGAGCCGACGCTCGAGTGGTTCGTGACACTCTTCACCGAGCTCGACTTCGGCCGCTACCTGCTCAACACCGTCGGCGTCGTGCTCATCGGCTTCATCGGCCTCATGTTCATGGCGATGGCAGGCTACGCCTTCGCCAAGTTCGAGTTCCGCGGTCGGCGCTGGCTGTTCTTCCTCGTGCTCGCGACGATGATGATCCCGATCCAGGTCACGATGATCCCGACCTACCTCATCCTCAACGGCCTTCACCTGACGAACACCCTCGCCGGCATCGCGCTGCCGACGCTCGTGAGCGGCTTCGGCATCTTCCTGTTCCGCCAGTTCATGTCGACGATCCCCACCGAGATGCTCGAGGCAGCACGGCTCGACGGGGCGGGGGAGCTGCGCACCTTCTGGCAGATCGTGCTGCCGTTGTCGAAGCCGATCCTCGCCGTGCAGATCGTGCTCACCTTCATCTCCGGCTGGAACAGCTTCCTCTGGCCGCTCATCATCGCGAGCGACCAGAAGCTCTACACGCTCTCTGTCGGGCTCGCCCTGCTCAACCAGCAGCTCGCCGTCAACCCATCGCTGCAGATGGCCGCCGCCGCGGTCATGGTGGTGCCGATTCTCGCGGTGTTCATCGTCTTCCAGCGCTACGTCATCCAGGGCTTCGCCCTCTCCGGACTCAAGTAAGGCATCACCGTGACCAACCTCCTCCCCGCACCGACCTTCGCCCGACGGCCCGCCTCCTTCGACGGCTTCGTGCACGCCAGCGGCACGGCGCTCGTCGACGGCAGCGGCCGCGAGCTGCTGCTGCGCGGCGTCGGACTCGGCAACTGGATGCTGCCAGAGGGCTACATGTGGCGCTTCGGCCCCGGCGCGGAGTCGCCCCGCGAGATCGAGGCACTCGTGTCGCGCCTCGTCGGGCGTGAGCGCGCGGACGAGTTCTGGCACCGGTTCCGCGACAGCTTCATCACCGAGGCAGACATCGAGCGGATCGCAGCGAGCGGTTTCGACCACGTGCGGCTTCCTATCAACAGCCGCATCATCCAGACAGAGGACGGCGAGCCGATCGAGGCCGGCTATGCGCTCATCGACCGCCTCATCGAGTGGTGCAGGAAGCACAGCCTGTGGGTGCTGCTCGACCTGCACGGCGCGCCGGGCGGCCAGACCGGCACGAACATCGACGACTCACCGAACAACCTGCCGGAGCTGTTCATGCAGCCGCACTACCGCGAGCTCACCCTGCGGCTGTGGCGCGACCTGGCGACCCGCTACCGCGACGAGACCGTCGTGCTCGGCTACGACCTGCTCAACGAGCCGCTGCCGAACGAGTGGCAGCACACCTACGCGGCAGAGCTTGCCGACCTCTACCGTGAGCTCACCCGGGAGATCCGCGCCATCGACCAGCAGCACCTCATCGTCTACGAGGGCTCGCACTGGGCGACGAACTGGTCGATATTTACCGAGGTGTGGGATGCGAACTCGCTCCTGCAGTTCCACAAGTACTGGTCGTCGCCCGACAACGCCACCATCGCGCAGTTCCTCGAAGCCCGCGACCGGCTCGGCCTTCCCATCTACATGGGGGAGGGTGGGGAGAACACGCTCGAGTGGATCTACACGGCCCACCGGCTCTACGAGAGCCACGGCATCGGCTGGAACTTCTGGCCGTGGAAGAAGATCGACACCCGCACGTCGCCGGTCTCGATCGACCCGCCGGCCGGCTGGGACCGCGTGGTGGCGAGCATCGACGACCGCAGCGCGATCTCGCCGGAGGAGGCCGGTCGCGTGCTCGACGACCTGCTCGAGGCGATGCTCATCGAGAACTGCCGCTGGCAGCCGGCCGTCGTCGCCGCCCTGCTCGCAGAGCACCCGACGGTGATCCCCGCCTGGGGGTTCGGCTACCGCGGTGCGGGCGAGTCGTACTCGAGTGCGCTCTCTGCCCCCATCGAGGGCATTCGCGCAGACGACGCCGTCGTCATGCGCTGGGCCCGCGATGGCGAGAACCCAGCTAACCCGTTCGAGCAGTCCGACGGCCGGGCCTACCGGCCGAGCGAGGAGCTCGTGGTCGAGCTCGGCGCCGGCGACTGGCTCGAGTTCGAGGTCGTCGGTGCGACCGGCGCCCGCGTGGTCGACTTCGCCGGGCTGGATGCCGCTGCCGCTGTCACGACGACGCCGCGCGGAATCCGCGTCACCGCCACATCCCCCACCAGCATTTCGCGGGTCATCCCGTCGAACGCGGGCGGGACTTGGTAGGTTCAGTCCCCATGAGCGGGCGGAGCGTGTTGAGCCGGTCGGGCGCGGTGAACACCGCTCCCGCCACCGTCAGCGACGTACGCCAGCGCAACCGCACGCAGGCGCTGCGAACGGTCATTCTGACTGGCCAGACGTCGCGTGCAGAGCTGGCGCGGTCGTCCGGGCTCTCTGTCGCCTCTGTCACCAACCTCGTGTCAGAGCTGATCTCCGAAGGCCTCATCATGGAGGCGGGGTCCGTCGCCTCGAGCGGCGGTCGGCCGGTCACCCTGCTTGCCCCCAACCCGACCGGCGCCTACTTTCTCGGTGCCGACGTCGGTGAGCGCGGCGTCGCCGTCGAGCTCTTCGACCTGTCGATGACGCGCGTCGACCGCGAGTTTCACGGCGGGCGTGAGGGCGAGCCGATCGAGGCCATCGCCCTCGACCTCGACGAGGCACTCAACGCACTGCGCGACCGCAATCCAGAGGCCTGGCCGAAGGTCGTCGGCCTCGGTCTCGGCCTACCCGGCATCGTCGAGACGGATGCCGAGGGCAACCAGGTGCTCTACGCCCAGAGCCTCGGCTGGCCGCCCATTCCGGTCGCAAGGCTCATCACCCACGACATGCCCGTCTTCGCAGAGAACGGCGCGAAGACCCAGGCCATGGCTGAGATGTGGGACGGCTCGGTACGCGGAATCGACGAGGCGCTTGTCGTGATGCTCGGCCGCGGCGTCGGCCTCGGAATCATCAGCGGCGGGGAGCTCGCCAGGGGCCTCACGAGCAGTGCCGGCGAGTGGGGCCACCTCAAGATCGAGCGCGGCGGTCGACTGTGCCGCTGCGGAGGCCACGGCTGCGTGGAGGCCTACCTCGGGGCCGACGCGATCCTCTCTGCGTGGCGTGAGGCCGGAGGGGTCTTCGAGGGCTCCGGATGGCGCGCCATCGGCGAGCTGCTCGAGAAGGAGAAGGCGGGAGACCCGGTCGCCGTCGGCGTCGTCGAGGAGCTCGTTGCCACCCTCGGCTCTGCCCTCGGCGGGCTCGTCAACCTCACCAATCCAGAGCGCGTCGTCATCGGCGGCTGGGTCGGGCTGCGCTTCATGGAGTCGCTCTCCGACCGGGTGGAGGCGGCGATCCGCGCGGAGGCGCTCGATCGGCCCGGCTCGCAGTTCGACCTGCAGGCGTGCCGATTCGGGGGAGACACCGTCGCTCTCGGAGCCGCGATGATGCCGCTCGAGGCGCTGCTCGTGGCGCCGCGCCGCGCTACCTCCTAGGTCGCGTCGAGCGCCGCCAGCACCTCGGCGAGCGCGACGGCCGCCGTGGCTCGCGCTGCTGCGCTCTCTGGAGCGATGGAGCCGAGGATGCCGTAGGCCTCGCGCAGCACCCGCCGCCCCGCGGGCGTGAGCTGCTGCACCTTCTCCCGACGGGACGACCCACGGGCCGCCGTCTCGAGCAGCCCTGCTGCGACCGCCGACTCGACCTGGCGGCTCACGCTTCCCTTGGTGAGGCCGAGCAGGTCGGCCGCCTCCTGCTGGTTGAGGTCGCAGTCGTGCGCGTCGAGGGTGCTGAGCAGCGCGAACTGCGAGAGGGAAAGGCCGAGCCTCGACTGCAGCTCTGCCTCGCCCCGGCGCTCGAGGGCGGCCGTGGTGCGTCGGGCGAGCAGCCACAGCTCGGTGATGTCGTCGGCCTGCGTGGTCATTCTCATAGTTTGACACGCAACGGTTGTGCATGCAACGGTTGCGCAATGAACGTACTCGCGGTCTTCGACCACCCGTATACCTCCGCGTCCCACGACGACGTGCCGCACGAGAGGAGCTTCTCCGCCGCGCTCCTCGCCGCCGCCGCGCGAGGGCTCGAGGCGGCGGGGCACACGCTCGACGTCATCGACCTCGCCGTCGACGGGTTCGATCCCGTCATGAGCCGCACCGACCTCGTCGCGTGGAGAACGGGTGCCGCGGTCGGCCCCGTCGTCGCGGGCTACCAGCAGCGCCTCGCGGCGGCCGACCACGTGCTCTTCGTCTTCCCGACCTGGTGGATGTCGATGCCGGCCAGTACCAAGGGCTTCCTCGACCGCGTGCTCACCAAGGGCTTCGCCTTCGAGGAGCCGAGGCCCGGCGGCGCGCTGGTGCGCACGCTCACGCGCCTCAGCGGGGTCACAGTGCTCACGCCGATGACGACGCGGTTCTCGCTCTACCGGTGGTGGTTTGCGCGGCCTGGCCACCGCATCCTGTTCCGCGGCACCTTCGGGCTCATCGGAATCCGTCGGTTGCGGTGGTTCTCCTTCGAGGGGCCGGCGCAGCGCTCCGCAGACTGGCGAGCCGCCCAGCTGCGAAAGGTCGAGCGCTACTTCGCTGCCTTGACCGCCTCGTAGTGCTCGAGGGCCTCGCGTCGGGAGGACGCGAGGTCGACGGTCGGCTCCGGGTAGTCGACCGTGCCGAGCTCCGGCACCCAGCGCCGCTGGTAGTCGCCGTGCGGGTCGAACTTCTGCGCCTGCAGCAGGGGGTTGAAGATGCGAAAGTACGGCGCGGCGTCAGCCCCACTGCCGGCCACCCACTGCCAGTTGGCCGGGTTGCTGGCCTCGTCGGCGTCGACGAGGCAGTCCCAGAACCACGCCTCGCCCACCCGCCAGTCGACGAGCAGGTTCTTCACGAGCAGGCTCGCCGCGACCATGCGTACCCGGTTGTGCATCGAGCCGGTGTGCCACAGCTCGCGCATACCCGCGTCGACGAGCGGGATGCCGGTGCGGCCTCGCTGCCACGCCTCCACCTGCTCGGTGTGCGGCTCCCACTCGAACGCGTCGAACTCGCGGCGGTAGTTCAGCTCGTGCAGCCGCGGGTTCTGAAACAGGATGCTCCAGTTGAACTCGCGCCACCCCACCTCGCTGAGGAACTTGGCGGCGTTCGCGCGCGCGGCCCCGCCCAGCGTGCCGTGCTCGACGCGGTGCCACACCTGCAGCGGGCTGAGCTCGCCGAAGCGCAGACGCGGGCTCAGGCCGCTCGTCGCGTCGATGCCGGGCTGGTCGCGCAAGTGGTAGTCCTGCAGCCGATCGGCCACGAAGCGCTCGAGCGCCTCGAGGGCGGCCGGCTCGCCAGGGGTCCAGGTATCGCGCAGACCGCCAGCCCAGTCGGGCCGGGTCGGCAGCAGGTCGAGCTGGTCGCTCGGCAGGCGCGGCCCCGCGAGCGAGGTCGGCGCGGGCAGCGGCGCGCGGTGCACGCCGCGGTCGAGGCACGCGCGCCAGAACGGGGTGAACACCTTGAACGGGTTGCCGTCGCCGGTGGTGATGGTCCACGGCTCGAACAGGAGGCTCGACTGGAAGCTCTCGACCTCGGTGCCCGTCGCGCGCAGCTGGGACTTGAGGGCGGCATCCGTGTTTCGCACCGCTGCGTAGCGGCGGTTCCAGTACACGGCGTCGGCGCCCGCCTCGGCGACCACCGCCGGCACGACCTCTGCTGCCGCACCCTCGCGCACGGTGAGCGAGCCGCCGAGCCGCTCGATCGACGCAGCGAGCGAGGCGAGGCTGTGGTGCAGCCACCACCTACTCGCGCCGCCGAGCGGCCGGATGCCCGGGCTGACCTCGTCGAGCAGGTATAGCACCGCAATCGGCCCACCGCGCTCGCATGCCGCGTGCAGAGCAGGGTTGTCTTCGACCCTCAGGTCGTCGCGCAGCCAGACGAGAGTGGTCATGCTCGAAGGCTAGTTGCCGAGTCTGAGCTTGTCGCTGAGAGCAGCGAGCTGGCGCAGTTCGTCGGGTGAGAGCACCCCGCCGACATGCTTGCGAATCGACTCGGCGTGCAGCACGGCGACGCGCTTGAACAGCGCGTACCCGTCGTCGGTGAGGCAGACGACCGTGCCGCGCCCGTCACCGGGATCGCTCTCCTTGACCACGAGTCCTCGCTGCACCAGGCGGTCGACCAGGCGGCTCACGCTCGGCTGGGTCAGCAGCAGGTGGCGGTTGAGATCGCGCAGGCGAAGACGCCGCCCATCCTGCCGCGAGAGGTTGAACAGCACGTCGTACTCGTTGAGCGAGAGCTCGCTGCTGGGGAACTCCGTGTTGAGCTGGCGCAGCACAGTGACCTGGGCGCGGAACAGTGCTTCCCAAGCATCGACAGCCAGCGACTTCTCACTCACGGTGCAACTCTATGCATGCGCAATGACACACGTGAAATCATCTCGTCAAATGACGGTGGAACGATTCGACTACCCCGGGGCCTTAAACAGGATTGAGGGTCGGATTCCAAGGCAAGAATCCGACCCTCTCCCTTGCACCAAGAGTGTCCTGCAATCACATTCCGCATCAGTTGCCACAGCAAACAACTTCCGCTGAGAACGAATATATAACGAGAAGGTAACGGGCGCTAGTTATCGAAACGTTATTTTTCTGGGAGTTTGTTGGGCGTTGAAAATACGGGCGATTCTGCCCAGAGAACACGACTCCTCCCGCCCGTCAACCCCCTTGAACGCCCTACCCCCGGTGCTGGGATAGAAGGGTGAGACACATCGTGGTTCCCGCTGGCCCCCCGACCGTTCCCGCCATCGAGGTGGTCGACATCTCCGACCACGAGTGGCGCATCAGCGACGCGCGCATCCCACCGGGTGACGCGGCCTGCGTGCTCGGATTCGTGCAGCGCGACGGCGACGGCTTCGAGGTGACCTGCCTCGCCGAGCCGCACGAGCCGGTGCACCGGCGGGACTTCGCCGAGTGCATCGGCTACCTTCGCGATCGCGCCATGGCCTCCTGAGCAGAGGCACCGCTCCGACGGCGCGGCGCCTCTGGCTGGTAGTTTCGTAGACAACACAGACCGGATGGATGGGAGCGCGAGGGTGACCGGCGGTGACTTTGCGAGTGCGATCGCTGCACTCAGCGGCGGGGGTGACTCGCCCGATGAGTACTGCGCGCCGTTCATCGACACCCTGCCCATCTCCGGAGCCGCTGTCTCGACGCTCGGCGAGCTGCTCGGCACGCAGACCATCGTCGCGAGCGACACCCGCGCCGCCCGGCTCGACGAGCTGCAGTTCGACCTCGGCGAGGGCCCGTGCTGGGACGCGGTTCGCACTGCTCAGGCGGTGCTCGAGCCAGACCTCCCTGGCCGGGGCGCGTCGGTCTGGCCGGCCTTCGCCGTTGCGGGAACCCAGCAGAACGTCTCCTCTATCTTCGCCTTCCCCCTGATCGTTGGATCCCTTCGCATCGGGGCGGTCGACCTCTACTCCCTGTCTCCTGTGCAGTTCAGCGGGCTGCAGGTGCGCCAGGCCGGCGCGCTCGCGAACGTCGTTGCCGGGCACGTGCTTCGGCGTGCCCTCAGCGAGATCGGCGAGGACTTCGAAGACCAGGGCAACGCCTACTCCCGCCGTCTCGTGCACCAGGCGACCGGTGTCGTGCTTGCACAGCTCAACATCTCTGCAAGCGATGCGCTGCTGGTCATCCAGGGGCAGGCCTTCGCCTCGAGCCGATCGATGATGGACATCGCCACCGAGATCCTCAACGGATCGATGACGTTCACCAACGGCGCCTCCGGGATCGAGATGAGCGAATGACCGAACCGACCAAGGAGGCCCGCCTGCTCAGCACCTTCGCGACGCTCGCCGACACACTCGTCGCCGACTACGACGTGGTCGACCTGCTGCAGACGCTCGTCGACAGCTGCCGCGATCTGCTCGACACGACGGCTGCCGGAATCCTGCTCGCCGACGACTCGGGTGAGCTGGAGGTGGTTGCATCGACCAGCGAGTCGAGTCGGCTCGTCGAGATGATGCAGCTCAGCGCCGAGGCCGGGCCGTGCATCGAGAGCTTCGTCACCGGCACCGTCATCTCGATCGCGGACCTGTCCGATACTCCCGCGAAGTGGGACGCATTCCGCCGCGCGGCACAGGATCAGGGCTTCGCGTCGGTTCACGCGCTGCCGTTGCGCCTACGGGAGACCACCATCGGCACCCTCAACCTGCTGCGCGACACGGTAGGACTGCTCAACGAAGACGACCTCGTCGCAGCGAAGGCGTTCGCCGACGTGGCGACCATCGGCATCCTGCACGAGCGCGCCATTCGAGAGAGCTCTATCCTCGCCGAGCAGCTGCGCGTCGCCCTCACGAGCCGCATCGTCATCGAGCAGGCCAAGGGCGTTGTCTCCCACACGCGCGGCGTTCCGGTCGATGAGGCGTTCACCCTCATCCGCGACTACGCGCGATCCCACCGGCTGAGGCTGAGCGTCGTCGCCGCCGATCTGGTTGAGAGACGGCTGAGTCTTCCCGATTGAGCCGTCTCCCGATTTAGAATTGACCTAGCGCCCCAGACCCCGGCTCTGACCTTGATGCTCAGACCCCGGGGAACACGTGAAGCGGCTGATCACCCACGACGGATCGGCGTACCGCACTGGCGATGAGATCGCCGATGCGGTCTGCCACTACTCCCGCGTGCTCACGCGCGTCGGAACGATCGACATCGTCGACATCCCGGTCGTGGTCGGCGTGGTCACCCAGCGGGCACGACTGACCATTGGATGGCGTGCCGGGGTCGTGGCCGTCTCCTCCCATCTCGATGGAGAAGAGACCGAGGACATCGCCACCGTGCTCGAGCTCTACACGCGGGCCGCGCGAGTGCTGCCCCACGGCCGGGAGTTCAACGACGACGACATCGACCGCATGCAGTGGCCAGAGATGTAGTTGCTATTGAGCCGACGCCGTGTTAGTGGGATGATCGTCGCAGAGCCTCGCTTAGACGGGAGCATCAGCGTGGGAACCCTGCAATACGACGGAGTGCTCGTCGAGTTCGACGATCGGCTTCTCGCCCATCTGCAGATCGTGATCGTGCAGAAGCTTCGACGTGGGGAGAGCTTCCTCATGTCGTGGCGCGACTCCCCGGAGACGGGCGAGGGGCACAGCTCCATCTGGGTTCATCCGACGCAGACCCTCTACTTCAAGTTCTCTGGCAGCAAGAGCCCGGCAATCAACCAGGACTGGGTCGACCAGCTCATGCTCTCGGCCAACAGCACGCGCGGCTTGCTCGTCATGCGCGAGGGAACAACCGCGGAGTCTCCCGCCCAGCACGACGTCGCCACAGGAAAGGTGCGGCCGAAGCCGGCACCCGGCTCCCGGGTGAAGCCCGTCGCCTGAGCTGGCCCGTCACCCGAGCTAGCTTTCCCCGCCGGTCTCGCGCATGTGGAGCCGCTCGCCGTTGTGGCTGAAGATGATGAGCAGCTCTGCCGGGGAGTCGCCCGCATTGGTGACCGCATGCGGGTCGGCGGTGTCGAACTCCGCCACCTCGCCGGCGCCGAGCTCGAAGTCGGTGTCGCCGAGGGCGAGCCTGATCCTGCCGCTCAGCACGTAGAGCCACTCGTAGCCGTCGTGCGTGCGCTGGCTGCGCGGCGCTGGCCCGGTCACGGGAAGCACGACCTTGAACGCGTTGAAGCCGTCGGGGTTGCGGGTGAGCTCTATCCAGGTGCGTCCGTTGCGGTGCACGGATCGCGGATGGATGCGCGGGTCGCCGACAGCCGGCGCACCCACAAGCTCATCGAGCGGCACCCGGTGCTCCTGCGCGAGCGCCAGCAGCAGCTCGAGTGTCGGCTTGCGCAGCCCCGACTCCAGCCGGGAGAGCGTGCTCGTCGAGATGCCGGTGCGGGCGGCGAGCTGCTCGAGCGTGAGCGAGCGGCGCGAGCGGATCGCTCGCAGTCGGGGGCCGACGGACGCGAGGACGGGGTCTGGCATCCATCCATTTTGCCATTTCGGCAAGGGTCATTGCCAGGCAACGGCGAGCGCGCACAGGATGGAGGCATGAATACAGACGTCGACGTGATCGTTATCGGAGGAGGCGTCGCCGGTCTCGGTGGTGCCCTCACGCTCAGCAGGTCGAGGCGCTCGGTGCTCGTTATCGATGCCGGCTCCCCCCGTAATCTTCCCGCCGGCCATACGCACGGGTTCCTCACGCGCGACGGCTCGACGCCGCTCGAGATGACCGAGCTCGGGGCGGCAGAGGTGCGCGCGTATGGCAACGAGGTCGTCAGCGGGGAGGTGCAGTCGATCGAGGCGGTCGACGGCGGCTACCGCGTGTCAACAGCCGATGGCGCCTGGACCGCGCGGCGCCTGCTCGTCACGACCGGGCTCGTCGACGAGCTGCCAGACCTGCCAGGTCTGGCCGAGCTGTGGGGCCGTGACGTGGTGCACTGCCCCTACTGCTTCGGGTGGGAGGTGCGCGATCAGCCCATCGGCGTGCTCGGCACGAGTGCGCACGCCGTCGTGCAGGCGCTCATGTGGCGGCAGTGGAGCGATGACATCGTGCTCTTCCAGCACACCGGTCCCGCCCCGACGGCAGAGGAACGCGAGCGGCTGGACGCCCGCGGCATCCGCGTCATCGAGGGCGAGGTCACCGAGCTCGACGTCACCGACGGGCGACTCTCTGGCGTCGTCGCCGGCGAGGTGGTGCCGCGCCGGGTGCTCGTCGTGAGCCCGACCTATGTCTCCCGGCACCGGCTGCTCTCGCCGCTCGGCGTCGAGCTCGTCGATCACCCGCGCGGAATCGGGCGACAGGTTGCCGCCGACGCCATGGGGCTTACGGCGGCGCGGGGAGTGTGGGTCGCTGGCAACGCAGTCGACGTGGCAGCCGGCATCCTGCAGTCCGCCGCATCGGGGGCGAGCGCCGGTGCGGCGATCAACGCCGACCTCATCGAGGCCGACACCGTGTGCGCGGTCGCCGAGGCGAGCTGGAGCGCGGTCTAGCTACCCGCCAACGTGGATGGCGGGCCGCTGGGTCGGGTCCTTCTCGTTCTCGCGCAGGATCTCGCGCACGAGCGGTGGGGTGTCGCCGCGACCGAACAGCAGGTAGCGGAACAGGTAGGCGATGGGGTTGCCCTCGGCCCACTCGAAGTAGCACTTGGGCCGAACTCCGGTGGCATCGCGCAGCGCCAGCAGTACTGCCGCTATCGAGTTGGGAACGACAGCGCTCTCGACGCGGAGCACCCGGTGGCCGTGGATGTTGTAGCCGCGCACCTGGAGTGTCTGGCTGAACGCCGAGGGGTCGACGATCTCGACCTCGAGAAACAGCACCTTGGCCGTCGCCGGGATCGGGTTCATGCCGCGCTGGGATTGCTCCTTGTCTGTGTACTCGCCTTCTGAGCCCTTTTCGCGACGGTTGGCGATGATGTGCAGCTCGCCGTCGGACTCGATGGCCTCGGCGATGAGGCGCCGCGCGGTCTCGCTGAACTCGATGGCCTCGACCCGCAGCTCTGTTGCGCGGTAGATGCGCGAGACGAGCGACACCGTGACGATGCCAGCGATGAACAGGCCGGAGATCGCGATGCCGTCGGGCTTCTCGATGATGTTCGCGGTGAGCGCGTAGAGCAGCACGATGGTGACGATCGAGAATCCGATGGAGGCACCGTGCTCGCGCTTGCGCACAGCAGCCACCGTCACGGCGAACGCGCCGGAGACCATCATGGCAAGCACGCCCGTTGCGTAGGCACCAGCCTGCGCGTTGACATCGGCACCGAACGCAATGGTGATGATGACGCTGATGACGGTGTAGACGATCACCACCGGGCGCACTGCCCTGCTCCACTCGGGGGCCATGCCGTAGGCGGGAAGGTAGCGCGGCACGATGTTGATGAGGCCGGCCATCGCGGAGGCCCCCGCGAACCAGAGGATCAGGATGCTGCTGAGGTCGTAGGCGGTGCCGAAGCCCTCGCCGAGATACAGGTGAGCGAGATACGCGAGCGCCCGACCGTTCGCCTCACCACCCTCGTCGAACTCGGCCGCAGGAATCAGCACAGTGGTGATGAACGTCGTCGTCAGCAGGTAGAGGCTCATGATGAGTGCGGCGGTCGTGAGCAGGTAGCGGGTGTTGCGCACGCGCGAGCGCAGCACCTGGTACTCGGTGAACCCCTCCGACTTGATGAGCGGCATCATGCTCACGCCGGTCTCGAAGCCAGAGAGACCGAGCACGAGAAGGGGGAAGGCGAAGACGGCGGTGCGCGCGACGTCGCCGACGTTCGTTCCGCTCGCGAACAGGCGCGACATCCAGTCACCGAGGGCGTCGGGGTGGCCGATGATGACCGCGACCGATACGCCGATGACCACTGCGTTGAGTGCGAGGAAGACGGTGACCAGCGGAATCGCCACGGTGACAGCCTCATTGAAGCCGAGGAGGAAGACCCCTCCGAGGATCACGAGGAAGCCGATCGTGACGAGAACGTTCTGGCCCTCGAGCCATGACGGAGCGAGCGGGTTCTCGATGAGGTGCACGGTCGCGTCAGCACTCGACAGCGTGATGGTGATGATCCACGAGGTGGCAACGAAGCCGAGAAGGATCAGCACGAAGAACTTGCCCCGCCAGAACGGCAGGAGCTTCTCGAGCATCGCGACCGATCCCTGGCCGTGGGGACTCGCCTTGGCGACCCGACGGTACATGGGCAGCATGCCGCCGAGAGTCAGGATGACGATGAACAGCGTCGCAATCGGCGACAGCGCCCCGGCCGCGAGAGCTGCGATGGCCGGAAGGTAGGACAGCGTCGAGAAGTAGTCGACACCTGTCAGCGTCATGACCTTCCACCACGAGTGGGTCTGCCCGTGGCTCGCCGGCGACTCAGGGCCAGCGGGCGCGACGCGGTTCGCCAGCAGCCAGCGGGCGAGGGGGCGGCTCGGCTCGCCCTTGCGGGGGCTGAGGCGTACCGACTCCGGAATGGCGTGAGAGGACTGGTCTGCGGGCACCAAGCGAGAATACTCGCGTGGATCGTTAGGGTCAGGCCCTTTCGCGTTAGGAAAACGTTAGGAGTTGCCAACCTCCATTCCCCGCGGCGTTGAATCTCACTGCTGGTCACGGAGCCCGTGATCGGCGAACCGCCCAACTGGATGGAGTCCGCTGTGCTCGACATTCTGTTCGTCGCCGTCATCATCGCGCTCGCCGCGCTGGTGGCCCTCGTCGCCAAGGGGGTGGAGCGGCTGTGATGGTCGTTGAGATCGTCGCGGTGGTCGCCGCCATCGCGGCCGTCGTCTACCTCGTCGTCGCCCTCGTCAGCCCGGAGCGATTCTGATGACTGGTCTGCTCTTCATCGCCCAGCTCGCGACGATCGCCATCGTCATCGCGCTGCTCTACCGTCCTCTCGGCGACTACCTCGCCACCGTCTACACCTCGCGCCGCGACCTTCGGGTCGAGCGCGGTTTCTACCGTGTCATCGGCGTCGACTCGGGGTCTGGTCAGAGCTGGCCGGCGTACCTCCGCGCCGTGCTGGCCTTCTCCGTTGTCGGCATCCTCCTGGTCTACGCGCTGCAGCGACTGCAGCCGCTGCTGCCGTACTCCCTCGATCTGCCGTCGACCAGCGAGCACCTGGCGTTCAACACTGCGATCTCGTTCGTCACCAACACCAACTGGCAGTCCTACTCGCCTGAGGCCACACTCGGCTACTCCGTGCAGCTGCTCGGTCTGGCAGTGCAGAACTTCCTCTCTGCTGCGGTCGGTCTAGCCGTGGCTGTCGCGCTCATTCGCGGCATCGCGGCGCGACGTTCCGGCACGATCGGCAACTTCTGGGTCGACCTGACTCGAGGTGTGCTGCGGGTGCTGCTGCCGTTCTCTGCGGTGGTGGCGATTGTGCTCGTTGCTGGCGGCGTGATCCAGAATCTCGCCGGTTTTCAGGATGTCACCACGATCACCGGATCCACCGCCACCGTGCCCGGCGGTCCAGTTGCCTCGCAGGAGGCAATCAAGATTCTCGGCACCAACGGCGGCGGATTCTTCAACGCCAACTCCGCGCACCCCTTCGAGAACCCGGCACCGTGGACGAGCATGCTGCAGATCATTCTCATGCTCGCGATCCCCTTCGCCCTGCCGCGCACCTTCGGTCGCATGGTCGGCGACCACCGGCAGGGCTACGCGATCGCCGCGGTCATGGCACTGCTCTTCACCGTGTCCGTGTCCCTCATGACATGGGCTGAGCTGGCTGGCGCCGGCACGGCTCCAGAGCTCGCCGGCGCGGCCATGGAAGGCAAGGAGACGCGCTTCGGCGTCCTCGGCTCGACGCTGTTCGCGACCACCTCCACCATCACCTCGACGGGTGCAGTGAACTCGATGCACGACAGCTTCACGTCGTTCGGCGGGGGAATGGCGCTCGTAAACATGATGCTCGGCGAGGTCGCCCCCGGGGGTGTCGGCGCGGGGCTGTACGGGATTCTCGTGATCGCGATCATCGCGGTGTTCATCGCCGGGCTTATGGTCGGTCGCACGCCCGAGTACCTCGGCAAGAAGATCGGGGCGCGCGAGATCAAGCTGGCGAGCCTCTACATCCTCACAACGCCGATCCTCGTGCTGGCAGGCACTGCCCTGAGCTTCGCGATACCGGCGGTGCGAGAGGATGTCGAGGCCACCTCCATCTGGAACCCCGGTCTGCACGGCCTCGGCGAGGTGCTCTACGCGTTCACCTCCGCAGCCAACAACAACGGCTCCGCCTTCGCGGGTATCACGGCCAACACTCCGTGGTTCAACACCGCTCTCGGCGTCGCGATGCTCCTCGGCCGGCTCCTGCCGATCGTGTTCGTGCTCGCCCTCGCAGGCTCGCTCGCCGCGAAGGATGCCGTTCCGGCAACGGCCGGAACGCTTCCAACCCACAGGGTGCAGTTCGTCGGCTTGCTCACTGGCACTGTCGTCATCGTCTCTGCTCTCACCTACTTCCCCGTACTCGCGCTGGGTCCCCTGGCGGAAGGGCTTCAGTAACCATGTCCATCTACACCGCCGCGCTTCCCGGCGCGTTCCGCAAGCTCGACCCCCGGCTCATGTGGCGCAACCCGGTCATGCTGGTCGTCGAGGCGGGTGCCGTGCTCAGCACCGCTGTCGCCATCGTCGAACCGCTCACCGGGGCGCCATCCATCGCTCCCGCGTTCTCGATCTCGATCGCGGCGTGGCTCTGGGTGACCGTGCTGTTCGCCAACCTTGCCGAGTCGGTTGCCGAGGGGCGGGGCAAGGCGCAGGCAGCGAGCCTTCGCGCCACCCGCACCTCGACCATCGCGCACCGGGTCACCTCTGCCGTCGACCCTGCCAAGATTCGGAGCATCGCCGACCTCGACGGTCTCGACTATCGCGACGTCTCGTCTGCCGACCTCGTTCTCGGCGACCTCGTGCGCATCTCGGCAGGCGAGCTGATTCCGGGGGACGGCGACATCGTGTGGGGCATCGCCTCCGTCGACGAGTCGGCCATCACGGGCGAGTCTGCTCCTGTCATTAGGGAGCACGGCGGCGACCGCAGTGCCGTGACGGGCGGAACCCGGGTGCTGAGCGACAGCGTCATCGTGCGCATCACCTCACGCCCGGGAGAGACCTTCGTCGACCGCATGATCCGGCTGGTCGAGGGGGCGTCGCGGCAGCGAACGCCGAACGAGATCGCTCTCAGCATCCTGCTCGCCAGCCTGTCGATCGTCTTCGTCGTCGTCGTGCTGACGATCAACCCGATGGCGGGCTACGCCGGGGGCACCGTGAGCGTCACCGTGCTCATCGCACTGCTCGTCTGCCTCATTCCGACCACGATCGGAGCACTGCTGAGTGCGATCGGCATCGCCGGCATGGACCGGCTCGTGCAGCACAACGTTCTTGCGATGTCGGGCCGAGCCGTCGAGGCGGCGGGAGACGTGACCACCCTGCTTCTCGACAAGACCGGAACCATCACCTACGGCAACCGGCAGGCGACGGAGTTCCTCCCGGTGGCGGGAGTGGAGCCTGCCGAGCTTGCACGTGCGGCACGACTCGCATCGCTCTCCGACCCGACCCCCGAGGGCACCTCTGTCGTCACGCTCGCCGAGTCGCTCGGCCACCTCGATGAGGCGCCGGATGGTGCCGTCGTCGTGCCGTTCACCGCGCAGACGCGCGTGAGCGGGCTTGACTTCGTCGACGGCAGCCAGGTGCGCAAGGGCGCGGGGTCCATGATCGCCCAGTGGGCCAGCGAGGTGCCGAACGACCTCGACGGCATTGTCGAAACGGTCAGCGAGGCGGGCGGAACGCCGCTCGTGGTTGCCACGCACGACGCTGGCGGCTCCACTCGTGTGCTCGGCGTCATCCACCTCAAGGACGTCGTCAAGGAGGGACTCGCGCAGCGGTTCGCCGAGCTTCGCACCATGGGAATCCGCACGGTCATGATCACGGGGGACAACCCGCTCACGGCGAAGGCCATTGCGAGGGAGGCGGGCGTCGACGACTTTCTCGCGGAGGCCACGCCGGAAGACAAGCTCGCACTGATTCGGCGCGAGCAGGAGGGCGGCAACCTCGTTGCCATGACGGGCGATGGCACGAACGACGCCCCGGCCCTCGCCCAGGCCGATGTCGGCGTCGCCATGAACACAGGCACCTCGGCGGCGAAGGAGGCTGGCAACATGATCGACCTCGACTCCGACCCGACGAAGCTCATCGATGTCGTGCGAATCGGCAAGCAGCTGCTCATCACCCGCGGATCGCTGACGACCTTCTCGATCGCCAACGACGTCGCGAAGTACTTCGCGATCATTCCGGCGATGTTCGCCGGAGTGGTGCCCGGTCTCGCGGCGCTCAACGTCATGGGCCTGCATTCGGCACCGTCGGCGATTCTCAGCGCGATCATCTTCAACGCGCTCGTGATTGTCGCGCTCATTCCGCTCGCGCTGCGCGGCGTCGCCTACCGCCCCGTCGCCGCGAGCAGCCTGCTCGGCCGCAACCTGCTCGTCTACGGGCTCGGCGGTCTCATCGCCCCGTTCATCGGTATCAAGCTCATCGACCTCGTCGTGAGACTCATTCCCGGTTTCTAGAGAAAGCAGCGACCATGCGACAGTTTCGCCAGACCTGGACGGCAATTCGTGCCCTCCTCGTGCTCACCCTCGTGCTCGGTCTCGCGTACCCCCTCGCGATCACGAGCATCGCCCAGGTGACCATGCCCGCCAACGCCAACGGAAGCCTTGTGCGGGTCGACGGCGACGTCGTGGGCTCGACGCTCATCGGACAGTCGTTCACCGACGCCGACGGGGTCGCTATGCCGGAGTGGTTCCAATCGCGACCCTCGGCCGCTGGCGCCGGCTATGACGGGTCTGCCTCGAGCGGGTCGAACTACGGCCCCGAGAACGCCAACCTCATTGCCGCGATCGGCGAGCGGCAGGCCGCGATCGCGCAGCTCGAGGGCGTGGATCTCAGCACGATTCCCGCAGACGCCGTCACGGCATCCGGTTCTGGTCTCGATCCGCACATCAGCCCTGCGTACGCCCGGCTTCAAGTGCCGCGCATCGCGGAAGCCCGCGGGCTTGACGAGTCGGTCGTTGGCGAGCTCGTCGACTCGCTCGAGCAGGGTCGCGATCTCGGCTACCTCGGCGAGCCCCGGGTGAGCGTGCTCGAGCTCAACATCGCGCTCGCGAAGCTGGGATGATGAGGCAATGACAGCCAGGGGGCGACTTCGGGTGATGCTCGGGGCAGCTCCCGGCGTCGGCAAGACCTTCGCGATGCTCGAAGAGGGCAGGAGACTTGCCGCCGACGGCAGCGACGTCGTCATCGCCGTCGTGGACGCGCATGGCAGGCAGGCGACGTCTGCCCTTGTCGACGGTCTTCCGCTGATACCTCGACGTTCGGTGGAGCACCGGGGTGTCACCCTCGAGGAGCTCGACCTCGATGCGGTGCTCGCCCGCCACCCCGGCATCGCCCTCGTCGACGAGCTCGCCCACACCAACGCTCCCGGCTCGAGAAACCTCAAGCGCTGGCAGGATGTCGACGAGATGCTCGACGCGGGGATCGAAGTGATCTCGACGGTCAACATCCAGCACATCGAGTCACTCAACGACGTTGTGCACCAGATCACGGGCGTCGTGCAGCGCGAGACGATTCCGGATGCGGTGCTGCGCAGTGCGGACCAGGTCGAGCTCGTCGACCTCGCCCCTCAAGCGCTGCGAGACCGCCTCTCTGCGGGACTCGTGTACCCAGAGGCACGCGTCGACGCCGCGCTCAGCAACTACTTTCGACTCGGCAACCTCACCGCCCTGCGGGAGCTGGCGCTGCTCTGGCTCGCCGACGAGGTCGACTCAGCGCTTCGGCAGTACCGCGCAGAGAAGGGCATTGCCGCCACCTGGAACGCACGCGAGCGCGTCGTCGTCGCTTTGACCGGCGGCCGAGAGGGTGAGACCCTGCTGCGCCGCGGCGCGAGGATCGCCTCGCGCTCGAGCGGGGGTGAGCTCTTCGCCGTTCATGTGACGACCTCCGATGGTCTGGCAGAGACCAACCCCGGGGTGCTTGCCGCACAGAAGACGCTCGCCGAGACGCTCGGCGGGTCGTACCACCACGTAGTCGCCGATCAGATTCCCCGCGCTCTCGTCGACTTCTCCCGCTCGGTCGACGCGACCCAGCTCGTGGTCGGCGTCAGTCGACGGGGCGCGCTGACGCGACTGCTGACGGGGCCGGGAACGGCAGCGACCGTTATCCGCGAGGCGGGCGACATCGACGTGCACATCGTGTCGCACTCCGAGGCGGGGTCGCGGGCGCTGCCAGCGAGGGGAGGGGCGCTGTCTGCTCGACGCCGGATCGCCGGCTTCATCCTCACCGTTCTTGGGCTTCCCGCGATCACCATCGCACTGTGGCCGTTCCGCGACGACGGCACCATCACCACCGATGTCATGGTGTTCCAGTTGCTGGTTGTCATCGTCTCGCTCGTCGGCGGAATCTGGCCAGCCCTGGTGTCGGCGGTCGGCGCAGGGCTCGTGCTCGACTTCTTCTTCGTCGCACCGCTCTACAAAGTAACGATCGCCGACCCCCTGCACCTGCTCGCGCTGGTGATCTTCGTGGTGATCGGGGTGCTGGTCAGCATCGTGGTCGACCAGGCTGCTCGTCGTTCACGACTGGCGGCGAGGGCGATGGCAGAGTCCGAGACGCTCGCGAACATCGCCGGCAGTGTGCTGCAGGGCGGCGACGCCCTTGAGGCGCTCGTCTCACGCTTGCGCGAGACCTTTGGAATGGCGACCGCTGAGCTGCGTGTCGACGGCGAGCTGCTGTACACCGCCCTCGCCTACACATCGGGTGACGAACCCGCGACGGGCGTTGCCGAGACTCGGGTCCCGGTGGGAGAGAAGGCAGAGCTGGTGCTTCGCGGCCGCGCGCTGCTCGAGGCAGACCGCCGCATCCTCTCTGCATTCATCTCGCAGATCGAGGGTGCGCTGCACCAGCGCACCCTCGCCACCGAGGCGGATCGAATGCGACCGGTTGCCGAGGCCGACCGACTTCGAACTGCACTTCTCGCCGCAATCGGGCACGATCTCCGCCGGCCACTCGCCGCCGCCACCGCGGCAGTCACGTCGCTTCGCTCCGCCGAGGTGACCCTGAGCGAAGCCGATGAGCACGAGCTTCTCGAAGCGGCGGAAGTGAGCCTCGAGCAGCTGGCCGATCTCGTGACCAAGCTGCTCGACGCGAGCCGGCTGCAGGCCGGCGTGCTCGGGGTCGCGCTGGAGGCGGTCGCGGTCGACGAGCTCGTACTCGGGGCACTCGACGAGCTGTCGCTTGCCCCTGGGGCGGTTCGGCTTGAGCTTGCCGAGACGCGAGCGGTCACGGCCGACCCCGTGCTGCTGCAGCGCGCGCTGGTCAACCTGCTCGCCAACGCGCTGCGCTTCTCGCCTCACGGCGAGCCCCCCATCGTGTCGACGAGCGAGTTCGGCGACCACGTGCAGTTGTGCGTGATCGACACGGGCCCTGGCATCCCGCGTGATCGGCGCGATGGGGCGTTCGTCTCGTTTCAGCGACTCGGCGACACTGACAACACGACCGGAGTCGGTCTCGGCCTTTCCCTCTCGAAGGGATTCGTCGAGGCCATGGGCGGAACGATCGAGATCGAGGACACCCCCGGGGGAGGGCTCACCATGGTCATCGAGTTGCCGGTGCACGCATGAGGGTGCTCATTGCCGACGACGACCCGCAGATGCTGCGCGCGCTTCGCATCACCCTCACCGCCCGTGGCTACGAGGTCGAGACGGCTGCCGACGGTCGCGCGGCTCTCGAGACCGCCATTCGCACACGCCCCGACATCGTCGTCATCGACCTCGGCATGCCGGGGCTCACCGGCATCGAGGTGATCGAGGCGCTGCGCGGCTGGACCCAGATCCCCATTCTCGTGGTCTCCGGGCGCAGTGAGAGCTGGGACAAGGTCGAGGCGCTCGACGCGGGCGCCGACGACTACGTCACCAAGCCCTTCTCCGCCGACGAGCTGCTGGCGCGTGTTCGAGCACTCTCCCGCCGCACTCCGGCCGCTACCGAGGATCCGGTTGTCACCTTCGGCGATGTCACCGTCGACCTCACCGCCCGGGCGGTGACCCGGGCGGGCGCACCCGTGCGCCTCACCCCGACGGAGTGGCGCATGCTCGACGTGCTGCTGCGCAATCACGACCGGCTTGTCACCCGCGAGACCCTGCTCACCGAGGTCTGGGGTCCGCAGTACACCACCGACACCGGCTATCTCCGGCTCTACCTCTCGCAGCTGCGCAAGAAGCTGGAGCCAGACCCGGGCCAGCCCCGATACCTGCTCACCGAGGCCGGCATGGGATACCGGTTTACTACGCTCGGCTCATGAAACCAGTACTGCAGTTGCGCGTCGTCGTCGAGGCCGAGGACTACGAGCGCGCCGTCGCGTTCTACCGCGACACGCTCGGCCTGCCAGAGGAAGAGTCGTTCAGCGGCGACGGAGGTGCCGAGGTCACGATCCTCGATGCTGGCCGTGCGACGCTCGAGATCGCCAACCCCGCGCAGCGGCGCATGATCGACGCCGTCGAGACCGATGGGCACACCGCCCCGCACATCCGCATCGCCTTCGAGGTCACCGATGCCTCAGGCGTGACGACGAGGCTAGAGGATGCCGGAGCGAGACTCATAGCGTCGCCGCGAGAAACACCGTGGCACTCCCTCAACGCCCGCCTCGAGGCCCCCGCCGGCCTCGAGATCACCGTGTTCCAGGAGCTCGATCGACCGGCTGCGCCCTAGCGAGTGGCCTTCGCGAGGTTGGCGACGAGCTCCTCGCGGTTCTGGCGCACCCCATAGGCTGGCTGGTCGCGCTCGACGCGCCAGCTCTCCGAGAGCGGTCCGACGTTGACGGTGTCGAACCCGAACTCGTCGTAGAGAGCAGTGACGAGCGCAGCAGCGTCATCGTGGTCGCTCGCGGTGGCGAGGGCGCGGCGGTTCGCCGTTCCCGCCGGGGAGCCATCGGTCGTGATGTCCGCTGAGCCGATGTGGTTGAAGGCCTTCGCGACGCGCGATTCTGGCAGGTGCTGCTGCAGCATCCCGCTCACTGTCACCTCGGCGCGGTCGAGCGCCTCGATGCGACCGTCGCGCTCGAAGTAGTAGTTGTTGGTCTCGAGAACGACCTTGCCGGCCAGGGGAGCGACGGAAATCGCAGAGAGCGCGTGCAACGGCACACTCACAAGAACGACGTCGCCAGCGGCGCCCGCCTCGGCAGGCGTGGCGGCTCTGGCCGACGGGCCGAGCTCTGCAACGAGCGGCTCGAGCGACTCCGGCCCGCGCGAGTTGCTGATCACCACGTCGTAGCCAGCGGCGATTGCCGCCCGTGCCACCTGGCTGCCGATGTGCCCTGCTCCGATGATTCCGATTGTTGTCATGGGTGAAGTAACCGGAGAGCTGACCCTATTGTTCCTGCGTCGGCACGAGCAGGCGAACTGCCAGGTAGCCGAGCCCGGCGCCGACCAGCTGGGCAGCGATGAAGGCGGGAGCGGATGCCGGGGCGATGCCAGCGAAGCTGTCGCTGACCATGCGGCCGATGGTGATGGCCGGGTTGGCGAAGCTCGTCGAGCTGGTGAAGAAGTAGGCCGCACCGATATAGACGGCGACCGCCGGTGCGATCACGGCAGTGCGCTGGGTGCGTACCAGGGCGAAGATCACGAAGACGAGGCCGCCGGTGGCGACCACCTCGGCGAGCAGGTGGCCGGGGGAGACGCGGTCGGTCGTGCTGATGCTCACGACCGCAGCCCCGAACATGAGGTTGGCCAGGATGGCGCCGGCCGTGCACCCGATCACCTGCGCAAGAGCGTAGGCGAGCACGTCGCGCCGCCGCATGCGGCCGTCGATCGCGTCGATGATCGAGACAACGGGATTCAGGTGCGCGCCGCTGAGCGGGCCGAGCACGGTGATGAGCGCGAACAGGGCGAAGACCGTCGCGATCGCATTGATGAGCAGCTGCACACCGACGTCATCGCTCAGTCGCGTCGCGGCGATGCCGGAGCCGACAACCGCTGCCGCGAGGCCGGCAGCTCCCACGAGCTCGACGGCGGCACGGCGGGCGAGGGAGGTCGTCATGGTGCCAGCTTGACGTATCGCGATAGCTCAGTCAAACTTGCCTCGATGATCATTGAGCTAAACGAACGAGTGCGGCTGCACTCTGCGCTGGCTGACCCCACGCGCCTGCAGCTCATCGACCTCGTCGCGCTCGGCGACCGCACCTCGACGGAGCTGCAGCTCGCGCTCGGCGTGCCCTCGAACCTTCTTGCCCACCACCTTCGCGTTCTCGAGCAGGCAGGGCTCGTGCACCGCCACCGCTCCGAAGCCGACCGCCGACGCAGCTACGTCGGGCTCGCCCCTGCCGCTCTCGACTTCGCCACCACCGCCATCACCGCCCGTCGCGTCGTCTTCGTCTGCACGGCCAACTCCGCTCGCTCGCAGCTCGCGTCGCTCCTGTGGAGCTCCGTCAGCAGCATCCCGTCTACCTCGGCCGGCACGCACCCGGCAGAGCGCGTCGCTCCCGGCGCGGTTGCGGTCGCGCGAGCCAACGGACTCGACGTCACGGATGCCGCCCCCCGCAGCCTCGACGGCCTCCTTCGCGACGGCGACGTCGTCATCACCGTGTGCGACAACGCCCGCGAGGAGCTCGCCATCCGCCCGCAGGCGCACTGGTCGGTTGCCGATCCGGTGCGACCGGCGACCCCGGAGGCGTTCGAGGTCGCGTTCGCCGAGATCCAGCGGCGCGTGCTCGCCACCGTTCCCCGAATCACCGCAGCCTGACCTACGAAAGCAGACCAATGTCATCCACCCCCTCCGTCCTGTTCGTGTGCGTGCACAACGCCGGCCGCTCGCAGATGGCCGCCGGCTACATGACCGCCCTGAGCGGCGGTCGCGTCGAGGTGCTCTCGGCCGGCTCAGAGCCGAAAGACCAGATCAACCCGATCGCCGTCGCTGCCATGGCTGAGGAGGGCATCGACATCTCGAACAACACGCCCAAGATCCTCACGGTCGAGGCCGTCAAGGAGTCGGATGTCGTCATCACCATGGGCTGCGGCGACACCTGCCCGATCTTCCCCGGCAAGCGCTACGAGGACTGGGAGCTCGTCGACCCGGCGGGCAAAGACATCGAGACGGTGCGCGAGGTGCGCGACGACATCAAGCGCCGCATCCAGGCGCTGCTCGCAGAGCTGCTGCCGGCGTAGCCCCGCCCCCGAGTTGCGCCAAATCCTCCTTCCGCCATGCGCTGAAGGAGGATTTCGCACAAGTCGGCCGCGAGATCGGCCACGGCACGCCGCATGCGTGCCTCGCGTGGTACTGCGTTAAACGGAGTAGTGTGCTGAACACTGCACCGGAAGGGGCCGCATGGATACGACACAACTGCTCAAGGGCGTGCTCGACGTCGCCGTGCTCGCCGTCATCAAGGACGAGGACGGCTACGGCTACGACATCGTGCGCCGCCTACGCGCGGCGGGCATCGACGAGGTCGGCGACGCTTCGGTGTACGGAACGCTTCGACGCCTGTACTCCGCCGGCATGCTCACGAGCTACGTCGTGCCGTCGGAGGACGGCCCGCACCGCAAGTACTACGGCATGAACGCTGAAGGGCGCCGCATGCTCGCGGAACACCGCACCAGCTGGGAGCAGTTCGCGGGCGTCATGTCCGGGCTGCTGGGGGAGACGACAAAGCGCACACCGCGCGTTCGAGCGATTGGGGAGAGAGCATGACAACAACACTGGATGTGAACCCGGCCGTCGCAGACTTCGCGTCAGCCGTGCGCCGCTCGCTCCTCGATCTCGGCGCCGAGACCGTCGACGAGCTCACCGACGGCCTCGAGGCGGATCTCGCCGACAAGCTCAGCGACGGAGCCGAGCTGGGCGACCCCTCCGCATACGCGGCTGAGCTCCGCGCCGCGGCCGGCCTCGAAGCTCCCCGCCGCGCGACTGTCAGCGACAACGTGCGGGCCAACCTCGCCGACCTGCGGTCGCGGGTCGCGCCGCTGTTCGCGCACCCCGTCGTGGCAGAGGTGGTCGGATTCTTCGTGTCTCTGCGACCGGTGTGGTGGCTGACTCGCGGCTGGGCGATCTTCTACCTGCTCGAGGGGCAATCATTCCTGCCTCAGAGCAGTTGGGGTGTGCCGCTCCTCATCGGGCTATTGGTGACGAGCGTGCAGTGGGGGCGGGGGCGCTGGTTGCCCTGGGGCTGGTCCCGCGGGGCCGTGATTGTCGTTAGCGCTCTCGCGCTACTGCTCACCCCCATGCTCACGTCCAACGTACTCTCGCGCCTGACTTTCGAGATCAACCCGGGCGACTACATACCGGGGGGACTCCTCATGAACGGCGACCCCGTGTCGAACATCTTTGCCTACGACGCCCACGGCGAGCCACTTGCAGATGTGCAGCTCTTCGACCAGACCGGCAATCCACTCCATGCGGCGACAGAAGACCAAGGGTATTTCTGGGATGAGTCGGATCCTGAGCGCTACCTTGTGCCGAGCGACGACGTAGGAGACGGTGCTGGATGGAACGTCTACCCGCTCGAGTACATATCGAGCAACGGCATCTCGGAGGACGGATACGGCGTTGCCCCCGATGCCGACCGTCGACCAGCGACTCCACCGTTCGAATCGGTGCGACACCTCATCGGCTACGGGCCGCTCGGCGACGCGGAGCGGGAGTCGCTCGAGACCTACAGGGCCGACTAGCAACGAGTCGGGGGGGGGGGGGGGGGGGGGGG
>NZ_JBXMIS010000140.1:0-38926 GCF_057073975.1 Conyzicola sp.
CAGCGCCGACGTAGATCGCGATGACGATGAAGACGTAGGCGAGAAACCCGAGGAAGAAGACGACGGTGTCGCTCTGGCCGGTCACGGAATCGGCGAGGATGATCTGGGTCAGCACGGTGAAGAACTCCAGAACCGCGACGCCGAAAGCACTGCTGAGCGCCGCAACGAGCACGCTGGGGATGTGCTCGCGGATGCCGCGCGGGATCATGCGCGCGCCTCCATTCCCAGCATGAGGGCGCTGATCTGCTCTGCCGAGGACTTCGGCAGGTCGTCGACCACGTGGCCGTCGGCGAGGAACACGATTCTGTCGGCGTAGCTGGCGGCGATCGGGTCGTGGGTGACCATCGCGATCGACTGGCCGTAGTTGCGGCTCGCGGCTCCGAGCAGGGAGAGCACCTCTCGGCCGGTGCGAGAGTCGAGGTTGCCCGTTGGCTCGTCGGCGAACACCAGGTCGGGGCGGGTGCCGAGGGCACGGGCTATGGCAACACGCTGCTGCTGACCGCCAGAGAGCTCGTGCGGGCGGTGTGCGAGGCGGTCGACGAGACCGAGCGAGGCGACGAGCTCGTCGATCCACGCGCCCTCTGCCTCGGTCGGGCGGCGTCCGTCGAGTTCGAAGGGAAGAAGGATGTTGCCCATCACGTCGAGCGTCGGCACGAGGTTGAAGCTCTGGAAGACGAATCCGACGCGACGGCGCCGGAGCACCGTCAGTGCGTCATCCGCGAGGCTGGTGATCTCGGTCTCGCCGAGCCACGCACGCCCCGTCGTCGCGGAGTCGAGCCCGGCCATGATGTGCATGAGCGTCGACTTGCCGGAGCCGCTCGGGCCCATGATCGCGGTGAACTCTCCGCGATTGATTCCGATGGTCACCTCTGACAGCGCGGCAACGGGGTTGCCGTGGCTGCCGTACGACTTGGAGAGCGATTCGACGCGGGCAACGAGCCCGCTGGTGTGGCTGGAATTGGTCATGGCCCAAGGCTAGGAATCACTGTCGCCGGTTGAATCGGGCGCACGTCTCGACCCGCTACATCGTGAGGATGACGTCGCTAGTATTCGAGCGTGTCCACAGAGCCAGAGACGATAGCTGTCCAGCACGAGTACATCGTCGACGGTGAGTTCAGCCCTCGGATGGCGCGCGCCTTCACGGCGTTCACCTTCAGCCGGCCAGCACTCATTGCGACCTTCATCGTGCTCGCGCTGCTCGGCGTCGTGCTTCTCGTGCTCGCGGCATGGATCGACAACCCGGTTTTCGCGGCGCTGGGAGTCGCCTACGTACTCTTCATCCCCGCCTATGCCCTCGTCGTCTACCGTCGCACGCTGAGAAGCAACGCACGGCGGCTGCCGGTGGGATCGCGCATCGCCGTCGGTCTCGGGGAGTCGGGCATCCGAACGGAGGGTCCGCTCGGTTCCGGGGTCTCCGCCTATCGCGCATACCGCAGCGTCACGGTGGCCGGCAGTTTCGTCATCTTGCGACACCAGGGCATCCGGGTGTTCTCGTTGTTTCCCGTCGAGCTGTTCCCCGGCAGCGACCTCGATACGCTGCGCGGCGCGGTGGAGAAGGCGAACCGCTAGCTGGTCAGGCCGTTCTCGTAGGCGAAGACCACGAGCTGCACCCGGTCACGCAGCCCGAGCTTGGCCAGGATGCGGCTGATGTGCGTCTTCACCGTCGCCTCGCTGAGAAACTCGGCCTTCGCGATCTCGGAGTTGCTGAGCCCGCGCGAGGCGAGGGTGAAGATCTCGCGCTCCCGTGAGGTGAGCTCGCCGAACGATGCCGGCACCTCCAGCGCCGACGATCGGGAGTCGAAGTGCTCGAACAGCTCGCGCGTCTGGCCTGCGGCGATGACGGCCGTGCCAGCGTGAACCGTGCGGATGGCCGCGAGCAGGAACTCCGGCTCCGCATCCTTGAGGACGAAGCCGCTCGCCCCGCCCCGAATGGCGCGGGCCGCCGCCTCGTCGAGGTCGAAGGTCGTCAGCACGATGATGCGGGGCGCTCGTGATCCCGTCGCCTCCGCGTTCTCGAGGATGCGCCGGGTCGACTCGATGCCGTCCATGACGGGCATTCTGATATCCATGAGCACCACGTCGGGGCGTGCGGACGACGCGATGGCGACGCCCTCGACCCCGTCACCGGCCTCGCCGACGAACTGCAGGTCGGGCTGCGATGACACCAGCATGCGGATTCCCGCGCGAAACAGGGCCTGGTCGTCGACGAGCGCGACCCGGATGCGCGCGCCGCTCACGCGCGCACCACCGGGATCGGCATGGTGGCCACGACCGCCAGGGTGGAGCTCACGACGAACCTGTCGCCGCGCTCCCCCGCGAAGAAATTGCCGCCAGCGAGAATCGCGCGCTCCCTCATGCCGTCGATGCCGTGCCCTGCCTTTCGCTTGTCGTGCGGTGTGGTGCCGAGCGCGCTGGAGACGCTGACGGTGAGTGTGCCAGGGCCCCAGGCAAAAGCCACCAGCACCTCGCGGGAGGTGTCGCCGTGGCGGAGGGCATTGGTCAGCGACTCCTGCACGATGCGGTACACGGCGAGCTGCTGGGCAGTGCCGAGCGGTTCTGGGGTTCCGGTGTCGCGGCGAACGATATCGAGGCCGGAGGCCCTCATCTGGTCGAACAGCCGGTCGAGGTCGACCAGCGTCGGCTTCGGCGACTCCCCCTGACGGTGTCGAAGCTGGCCGAGCAGGATGCGAACGTCACCGAGCGCCTCGCGCGCCGTTCCGGAGATCGTGGCGAGCGCCGCGTCGGCCGCCGCTGGATCCGCGGTCATCGCATAACGAGCCCCGTCTGCCTGTGCGATGACGACCGCGAGCGAGTGGGCCACGACGTCGTGCATGTCGCGGGCGATGCGGTTGCGCTCCTGCTCGATGGCGACATCGCGTTCCGCATCGAGCTGCTCTGCCTCTGCCGTCGCCTGCGCGAGGCGGCTCTCCCGCGTCGTTCGCAGCGACCGCATCAGGAGGCCGAGCGACCAGCTGAGCACGAACAGTGCGAGCCCGGCGGTGAAACCGCCGACGAAGATGGCGGAGTACCGCGGAAGGTTGCCTAGAACCTCGCGGGCGAGGTTCGACCAGTCACTCGAGCTCGCCGCACCCTGCCCGAGCAGGTAGATCGTCGCGACGAACGAGCCGACACCCGTCGAGATGAGCCCGAGCCACTTCACCACCGGCGTGCCATAGGCCGCGGTGGCGAACAGCATGAGCAGGATCGCCGCGTTCGAGAGGTCGGGCGACAGCCCGAAGGCGAGCTGCACGATGACGCTCGCCCACGCGAGTGCGAGCGCGAGTGTCGGAGAGAGCCGGTGGATGGCCACGACGGTCGCCATCCCGACAACCACCACGAGCATCGCCAGCGAGTCGTAGCCAAGGGTGGACCGCAGCAGGAAGGCGATGGCGGCAATCGAGACGTCGATTGCGAGCTGGCGCATCTTCAATGGGCGGAACACGCCACTAACGCTAGATCGTCGGGGGTGGGTTATCGAGCCGCGCGGGCTTTCGCCATCCCTGCGGAGCCAAGAATCATCCGTGCGATGTATGGGTCAGAAGCCGAGTCGGCCGAGCAGCTTCGCGTCGCGCTGCCACTCCTTCGCCACCTTGACGCGCAGCGAGAGGAAGACCTGGTGCCCGACGAGCTTCTCGATCTCTGCCCTGGCCCTGGCCCCGACATCCTGCAGTCGAGAGCCCTGGTGGCCGATGATGATGCCCTTCTGGCTGTCGCGCTCGACGAACAGGTTGGCGTAGACGGAGAGCAGCTCGCCGTCCTCCCGCTCGACCATGTCGTCGATCGTGATGGCGATGGAGTGCGGCAGCTCGTCTTGCACGCCCTCGAGCACCGCCTCACGGATGAGCTCGGAGATGCGTGCCTCCAGCCCTTCGTCGGTGCGGGCCTCCGGTGGGTAGAGCGGCTCGGAGAGTGGCATGAGCTTGATGAGCTCGCGCGTGAGCACGTCGAGCTGGATCTTGCCGACGGAGGAGATAGGAATCACCGAGTCCCAGTCGCGCAGCTCGCTGATCGCCTGCAGCTGCTCCGCAACCGCGGGCCGGCTCGTCGTGTCGATCTTCGTGACGATCGCGACCTTCTTCGCCCGGGGAAACGCATCGAGCTGCTCGTTGATGTACTTGTCGCCCGGTCCGACCTTCTCGTTGGCCGGCATGCAGAACCCGATGACGTCGACTTCCCCGAGGGTGTCTTGCACCACGCTGTTGAGGCGCTCGCCGAGAAGGGTTCTCGGGCGGTGCATTCCGGGGGTATCGACGACGATCAGCTGGCCGTTCTCGGCGTGCACGATGCCGCGGATGGCGCGACGGGTGGTCTGCGGCTTCGAGGAGGTGATCGCCACCTTCTCGCCGACGAGTGCGTTGGTCAGCGTCGACTTGCCGACGTTCGGGCGGCCGACGAATGAGACGAAGCCAGCGCGGTAGGAGGGATCGGTCATTGGTCGTCTCTTTCTGGAGTGAATGCCTGCTGGGCGCTGGCGAGTGCCTCATCGCGCTCGACGAGCACGGTGACGAGCTGCTTGCGCCGCCCCTCGGTGCGCTCGGCAGTGAGCACCAGCCCGGAGACGTTGGCGCTGGATCCTGCGACGGGAAGGCGGCCGACCGCCTTGGTGAGGAGGCCGCCGACGGTGTCGACGTCGTCGTCATCCAGCTGGATGCCGAAGAGGTCGCCGAGCTCGTCGACCGAGAGGCGTGCGCTGACCCGGTAGACCCCCCCGTCGAGCTGCTCGAACTCGGCGATGTCGTTGTCGTACTCGTCGGAGATGTCGCCTACGAGCTCCTCGATGAGGTCTTCGAGCGTGACCAGCCCGGCTATCCCGCCGTACTCGTCGACGACCATGGCGAGGTGGTTCGACTCGAGCTGCATGGTGCGAAGCAGGTTGTCGGCCTTCTGCGACTCTGGAACGAAGAGGGTAGGGCGCGCAATCGCGACGACCGGGGTCTTCGATGCGTCCTTCGGTCGCTCGAAGCTGAGCCGTGCCACGTCGCGAAGGTAGAGGATTCCGAGCACCTCGTCGACGTCGGCACCGGCGACCGGGATTCGAGAGACGCCCTTGCTGAGGAAGAGCGACATCGCCGCGTCGACGGTCTCGGTACTGTCGATCGTCACCATGTCGGTTCGCGGGATCATGACCTCGCGCACGACGGTGTCGTTGAACTCGAAGATCGAGTGGATGAGCTCACGGTCGTCCTCCTCGAGCACGTCGAGCTCTGTCGCCTCGTCGACCATGCTGAGCAGCTGCTCCTCGCTGGAGAAGCTCGCTGCACGCGGCCGGCCAGGGGTCACGCGATTGCCGAGGGCGACGAGCGCGTTGGCGATCGGCCCGATGGCGATGCGGATGCCACGGATGAACGGTGCGGCAAATCGAAGGATGGCACGCGCGTGCGCCCGCCCGACGCTGCGCGGGCTCGAGCCAACCAGCACGAACGACGCGGCCGTCATGATGAGCGCGGAGAACAGCAGCGCCCACCACCACTCCGTGATCGCATAGGCGAAGCTCAGCGAGACGAGAACGGCCGCGGTCGTCTCCGATACCACGCGCATGAAGTTGATCGCATTGATGTGGGCGCCGATGTCGTTCGAGATCGCGATGAGAGCCTTGCCGGAGCGCGATCCGATAGCCATGTCGACGATGTCGTTGCGACTCACCACCGTCAACGCGGCATCGGCCGCAGCGAGCAGGCCGCCGATGGCGACGAGCAGCACCGCCGCGCTGACGAAGAGCGGGATTATCACGGGGAGCTACCGACGTTCGGAGAGTGTGAACCCGAGGAGGATGTCGCGCTGGATGCCGAACATCACCTTCTCCTCGTCGGGCTCTGCATGGTCGAACCCGAGAAGGTGGAGCAGCCCGTGGGTGGTCAGCAGCAGCAGCTCGTCGAGCGTGGAGTGCCCGGCGGTCTCCGCCTGGGCGATCGCGACCTGCGGGCAGAGCACGATGTCGCCGAGGAGTCCTGGTGGAGTCGGGGCGTCCTCCGTGCCCGGGCGCAGCTCGTCCATGGGGAAGCTGAGCACGTCGGTCGGGCCGGGCTCGTCCATCCACTGCACGTGCAGCTGCTCCATGGCGGCCTCGTCGACGAGCACGATCGCGAGCTCTGCGTCGGGGTGCACGTGCAGCTGGTCGAGGGCGAAGGTGACGAGTCGCTGAATAGCGGCCTCGTCGACGGCGATCGCCGATTCGTTGTTGATCTCGATCGACATCAGCGCGTCTTCTTCCTGTGCTCTCGCGCCATCTTCTCGGCGTCGTACCGGGTGTAGGCGTCGACGATCTCGCCGACGAGGGTGTGGCGCACCACGTCGTCGCTCGTGAGTCTGGCGAAGTGGATGTCGTCGATCCGGTTGAGCACGCTCGTCACGAGCTGAAGGCCGCTGGCACCCGTGGGCAGGTCGACCTGCGTCACGTCGCCCGTGACGACGATCTTCGACCCGAAGCCGAGGCGCGTCAGGAACATCTTCATCTGCTCAGGGCTCGTGTTCTGCGCCTCGTCGAGGATGATGAACGCGTTGTTGAGCGTGCGACCGCGCATGTAGGCGAGCGGCGCGACCTCGACGGTGCCCGCTGCGAGAAGCTTCGGCACGATCTCGGGATCCATCATCTCGTTGAGGGCGTCGTAGAGGGGCCGAAGATACGGGTCGATCTTGTCGGTGAGCGTGCCGGGAAGGAACCCGAGGCGCTCCCCCGCTTCAACGGCGGGGCGCGTGAGGATGATGCGCTCGACCTCTTTGCGCTGCAGCGACTGAACCGCCTTGGCCATCGCGAGATAGGTCTTGCCGGTGCCGGCTGGCCCGATGCCGAAGGTGATGGTGTGCTCGTCGATGGCGTCGACATAGGCCTTCTGGCCAAGGGTCTTCGGTCGGATGCTCTTGCCGCGGCTGGTCAGGATGGCCTGGCTCAGCAGCTCTGCCGGGCTCCCACCTCCCCGCTGGAGGATGCGCGCGGACTCGGTCACCTCGGTATCGCCGAGGTCGACTCCGTTGCGAACCATGGTCACCAGTTCGACAACAAGCTCACGGGCGGCCTCGACCTGGGCGGGTTCCCCGTCGAGCTCGATGTGGTTGCCGCGCACGAGAACGCGAACAGACGGGTGCGCGCGCTCGATGGTGCGCAGCAGCCGGTCCTGTGGCCCGAGCAGCCGAACCATGGCGACGCCATCGACGTCGAGTTCGACGTGTGCTGACAGTGACTCTTCGCTACTTGGCAAGGGTTCCTTCTTCTAGCCCGCCCGCGAGGATGTGGGCGTGCACATGGAAGACCGTCTGGCCGGCACCGGCGCCGGTGTTGAACACGAGCCGGTAGTCGCCGTCGGCGATCTGGGATGCCACAGAGACCAGTTCTGCCAGCAGCGCCGGGTCACCGGCGGCGAGTTCCGCGACATTGGCGTACTCCGAGGTCTTCGGAACAACGAGGATGTGCACGGGAGCCTGCGGCGCAATGTCGCGGAAGGCGATGATGTCGTCTGACTCGAACACGATGTCTGCCGGAATCTCGCGCGCGATGATGCGCTCGAACACGGTCGGGCTCTCAGTAGACATATCCCTCATTCTACGCTGGGTGATCCCAGAGGGACCGGTAGTACCGGATGCGCTCCTCGTCTCGATCGACGCCGTACGCAGCGAAGAACGCCGGCTGCCATCCCTCGCCGAGGTTCCAGTCAAGGCTCATCGACGCGACGGCGAGGTCGGCCCAGCGATCGGCCAGCCCGAGGGAGCCGAGGTCGACGTGCGCGACCCATCGCCCGTGCGCGTCGACGAGGGTGTTCGGCAGGCACGCGTCGCCGTGGGCGACGACGAGCTGATCGACGTCGGGAGCGTCGATGCCTCCCCTGCTCTGCGCAGACCAGTCGAAGGGGCACCACTCCACCGGGAGGTTCTCGTGGAGGGCGCGGAGGCCCTCGCCAAGCGCAACCGCCGCAGCGCGCGGATCGCTCGTCAGCGTCACGGCCGACACGCCGTCGATGGCTCGCGTCAGCATCCACTCGCCGTCCTCGTCGACCCCATGGCCCAGCACAACGGGAACCGGGTGGAACGTCGCGGCCCACTCGAGGCGCTCGCGCTCCGCGGCGAGCGAGAGCCCGGCTGGCACCCACTTGAGGTAGCGGTCGCCGAGCCGCATCGTGAGGCCTCCGTCGAGGTTGAGCCAGACCGGTTCGACCGGGTCGGTGCCGGCGAGGCGGCTGGCAATCACGGGAAGCGGGGTGCCAGCCGGGGGTGGGCCGGCGAGCCTTGTCACCAGCGGCCGAGCCGCGCGTTCAGCACGGCGAGTGCGGCAGGGCCGGCTGTCGACGTGCGCAGCACCTCTGCGCCGAGGCGCACCCGGGTGCCGCCGAGCACTGCGAACTCGCGCTCGTCGATGCCGCCCTCCGGGCCGACAACGAGATGGATGCGCCCTGCGGTCGGCAGCACGACCTCGCTGAGGCGGGTGGTCGCCGTCGGATCGAGCACGAGCACGGAGTCGAGCGCGCCGATCGAGGCAGCGCTGGCAACGGGCTCCACCGCGGGAACCCAGGCCCTGATACTCTGCTTGCTCGCCTCGCGAACGATCGACTCCCACCGCGCTCGCCCCTTCTCCGCCTTGGCGGCATCCCACCGCGACACCGATCGGGAGGCCGACCACGGGATGACGCCGCTGGCGCCCAGCTCGGTGGCCGCCTGAACGGCGAGCTCGTCGCGATCGCCCTTGGCCAGCGCCTGCACGAGCCAGAGCTCTGGCGAGGGGCGCTCCTCATCGCGCACGCTCTCGACGAGAAGGGACAACGCACCCGGCTCGATCGCGCTCACCGCGCCAGAGACCACGAGTCCGCGGCCGTTGCCGATCGCGAGGCGCTCACCGACCCGCGTGCGCGAGACCGTGATGGCGTGCTTGGCGTCCTCCCCCATCAGCACGACAACGGCGCCGACGGTCGCCGACTCTAGTGCGCTGCTGAGGTAGAGCGAGGCCACGGGAGGCAGCCCTGCTAGAAGCTCAGGAAGCGGTCGCGCACCTTGGCGAAGAGCCCCTGCTGGAACTTCGAGAGGATCGGCGGCGGCGAGCTGTAGCTCTGCGCGAACTGCTGGATCAGCTCCTTCTCCTTGGAGTTGACCCGTGACGGGGTGAGCACCTGCACGCCGACCTTGAGGTCGCCGCGACCGCCGCCACGCAGGTGCGTGATGCCGCGCGCCTTGACGGTGATGATCTCTGCGCTCTGGGTGCCCGGCTTGATCTCGATCGGGATCTCGCCATCCAGTCCCTCGATCACCGTCTTGGTGCCGAGGATCGCGTCGGCCATCGATACCTCGACGGTCGCGAGGAGGTCGTCGCCGTTGCGGCTGAAGATGTCGTCGTGCTTGACCTTGATCTCGAGGTACAGATCGCCGCGGGGACCGCCGGCCGGGCCGACCTCGCCCTGCTCCTGCAGCTGAAGGCGCAGCCCGGTGTCGACGCCAGCAGGGATGTCGATGGTCATGGTGCGGCTCGCGCGCACGCGCCCCTGACCGGCACACGTGACGCAGGGGCTCGGGATGACGGTGCCGAACCCGCGGCAGGTGCCGCAGGGGCTGGAGGTCATGAGGTTGCCGAGCAGGCTGCGAACCGCCCGCTGGATCTGGCCGGAGCCGTGGCAGATGTCGCAGACGACAGCGCGGGTGCCCGGCGCGCAGCAGCTGCCCTCGCAGGTCTCGCACAGCACGGCCGTGTTGACCTCGATGTCGCGCTTGGTGCCGAACATGACCTCGGCGAGCTCGACCTCGACTCGCAACAGTGCGTCCCCGCCGCGCTCGGTGCGGGAGCGGGGTGCGGCTCCGCTGCCTCCGGCGCCGGGGGCGCCTCCGAAGAAGGTCTCGAAGATGTCGCCGAAACCGCCGAAGCCGCCGGCGCTGAACCCGGGGGCTCCGCCGCCGTCGTAGTTAGCGCGCTGCCCTGGGTCGCTGAGCACCTCGTAGGCGTGGGTGACCTCTTTGAACTTCTCCTCTGCCTCCTTGCCCGGATTCACATCCGGGTGGAACTCGCGAGCCATCCGGCGGTACGCCTTCTTGATCTCCTCCGGCGATGCCGTCTTCTCGACACCGAGTACGTCGTAATGGTCAGCCACAGTGGTTCTTCGTCCTCACGGTTGGAATTCTAGGCGCGTGCCAGTGCATCGGCATTGGTTAGTCGGTGCCGAGCAGGCGAGTCAGGTATCGGGCGACAGCGCGAACCGCGGCCATGTTGTTGGAGTAGTCCATGCGAGTCGGGCCGAGGACGCCGAGTCGGGCGACGGTGCCTCCAGAGGTCGTGTAGCCGCTGGAGAGCACCGACGTCTCGCCGAGGCCGAACTCCGCGTTCTCCCGGCCGATACTCACGGCCACGCCGTTGCGGTCGGCCTCGACCTCGCTGAACAGCTTGAGCAGCGTGACCTGCTCTTCTATTGCCTCGAGCACCGGGTAGATGCTTCCGGTGAAGTCGTTCTCCGTGCGCACGAGATTGGCCGCCCCCGCCATAACCAGCTTCTCCTGGCGATTTGCCGCGACCTGGTCAAGAAGACTCGATGTGATGTCGGTGACGAGGTCGGCCCGATCGGCAGCGAACTGCGACGGGAACGAGGCGAGAATGGATGCCGCCTCAGCAAGCCCAAGGCCGCCGATCGAGGCATTGAGCTTCGATCGCAGCTCGGCGATGTCATCGACGCCGACATCCGCTCGCAGGTCGATGATGTTCTGCTCGACCCGCCCGCTGTCGGAGATGAAGACGACCATCACTCTGCGCGCGCTGAGCGGCACAAGCTCGATGTGCCGCACCCGTGACTTCGCGAGCGAGGGATACTGCACGAGGGCAACATGGTTGGTTAGCTGCGAGAGCAGTCGAACGGTGCGGGCGAGCACGTCGTCGAGGTCGACCGACTGGCCGAGGAATGTCTCGATCGCCTGACGCTGGGCAGAGCTCAGTGGTCGGAGGTCGGCGAGCTGGTCGACGAACACCCGGTAGCCCTTGTCGGTCGGCACCCGACCGGAGGATGTGTGAGGAGCTGCGATGAGCTCTTCCTCCTCGAGACTGGCCATGTCGTTACGGATCGTCGCCGCGGACACACCGAACGAATGGCGCTCGACGATCGACTTGGATCCGACGGGTTCGCGGGAGGCCACATAGTCCTGCACGATGACGCGAAGCACCTCGAGACCACGATCCGAGACCACGAACACCCGCCTTTCCTGTGCTAGCACTCCGTATGCCTGACTGCCAATTGTATCGCGACACACAGCGACGAAGGCGTTGCACGCATCGTTATCCAAGCGCTAGCTTGTCTCTGTGCTTGCGCGCGCCCCTCATACGGGGTGCGAGCATGAGCGCAAGCCCCGAGACACACCACGGGACCTACCCTCGTTCACCTGAAAGGCAACGACACATGACTGATTCAACTCCGGCTCCGGTTCCGGCCGCCCCCCTCTCCGAGACCGAGGACCGCCAGTGGGCGAGCTTCGCGCACCTTGGTGGCATCATCGGCATCCTGCCCTCGCTCATCATCTGGCTCATCTTCAAGGACCGCGGCGCGTTCACGAACACCGAGGCGAAGGAGGCGCTGAACTTCCAGATCACCGCCCTCATCGGCCAGGTTGCGATCATCATCATCAACACGATCCTGACGGCCGTCACCTTCGGCATCTGGGGCCTCATCGGCTGGATCCTGCCGCTCGCCCTCTGGGTTGTCACGGTGATCTTCTCGATCCAGGGCTTCCTCAAGACCAAGGACGGCGTCGCATACCGCTACCCGTTCGCCCTGCGCCTCATCAAGTAGTCATTTCGCAGCTCGCCTGCACTCAGAACGGCCCCGGGGTTTGCTCCGGGGCCGTTCTGCTGTTTGATGGCCCCATGAGCACGCCGCCTCCCGCCAACCCGTACGTGCAGTCGCAGACCCCGATGAGCCCCAGTGACGAGAAGCTCTGGGCGACGCTCATCCACATCGGAGGCTTCGTGTTTGTCGGATTCTGGGCCGGGGTCATCGGCTACCTCGTGCTCAAGGACCGCGGCCCGTTCATTCGCCAGCACAGCGCCACCGCGCTCAACTTCCAGCTCACGATGCTCATCGCTCTCGTCGTCGGCTTCGTGCTCTCGCTCATCGGCATCGGCATCCTCCTGCTGCTCGCCGTCTACGTTCTGCAGATCGTGTTCGGCATCCTTGCGGCGATGGCAGCGAACCGCGGCGAGTACTACACCTACCCGCTCTCGATCCGCTTCGTGAGCTAGTCGAGTAGCCCCTAGTTCAGCTGCGGCTAGTCCAGCAGCCTGCGCACGACCGAATCGGCCAGTAGCCGGCCGCGCAGCGTCAGCACGACAGTGCCATGAATGGCTTCGGCTGCATCGACCAGTCCATCGGCAATGAGGCCGGCGACCGCCCGTCGACCGGATGCCGTAAGCACGGCGATCGAGACCCCCTCGCGAATGCGCGTCGACAGCAGCACTCCCTCGACCCGCCGAGTCTCAGCGTCGAGCGTCTCGCGCCCGGCACCCGGTGAGTGCCCTGCCGCGATGCGGTCCGCGTAGGCGGATGGATGCTTCACGTTCCACCAGCGCACTCCGCCGACGTGGCTGTGCGCTCCTGGCCCGATTCCCCACCAGTCGTGCCCGCGCCAGTAGGCGAGGTTGTGCCGACTCGCGGTGTCGCCAGCGCGCCAGTTGCTTACCTCGTACCACTCGAAGCCGGCCGCGGAGAGCAGCTCGTCGGCGAGCTCGTACATGTCGGCCTGCAGGTCGTCGTCTGGCATGGCCAGCTCACCGCTGCGGATCTGCCGCGCGAGCTTCGTACCGTCCTCCACGATGAGGGCGTAGGCACTGAGGTGGTCGGGGTGCTGGGCTATCGCATGCTCGAGCGACGTGCGCCAGTCGTCGATCGACTCGCCGGGTGTGCCGTAGATGAGGTCGAGGCTGACGCCGAGTCCCGCCTGACGCGCCCACTCGACGACCAGCGGTATCCGGTGCGGGTCGTGCGTGCGCTCGAGAGCGGCGAGCACGTGGGGCACCGCGGACTGCATGCCGAACGACACCCGGGTGAATCCTGCCTCGCGAAGCGCGACCAGGTAGTCGAAGTCGACGGAGTCGGGGTTCGCCTCCGTCGTGATCTCCGCGCCCGCAACCACGCCCCACTCGTCGACGATCGCGCCGAGTATCGCAGCGAGATCGGATGCCGGAAGCAGCGTCGGGGTTCCCCCACCGAAGAACACCGTCGACGCTGGCCTGTCTGGAAGGCCGGATGCCCGCAGCACCGACCCGGCAAGCGAAACCTCGGTCGCCGCCTGGCCGGCGTAGTCGCTGCGTCGAGCCCCGCGCAGTTCGTCGGTCGTGTAGGTGTTGAAGTCGCAGTATCCGCAGCGCACGCGGCAGAAGGGCACGTGCACGTAGACCCCGAAGTCGCGCTCCGTCGCTCCATCCAGCACAGACGGCGGGAGCATGCCGTCGAGCGGGGCCGGGTCGGCGAGCGGGAGGGCAGACGGCATCCGTCTAGTCTCTCAGCTTTGGGAATCGAGGTGCCGTCGGTGATGGCACGATGGACTCGTGACCAACTACATACTCTGGGACGTCGACGGAACGCTGGTGCGCAATGGCAAGGATGCGGGCAACCTGTACCACGAGGCCATCGAGTTGGCAGTGGGTCACGCGATCGCGGTGCGCCTTCCCAACACCCACGGCAAGACCGACGGCCAGATCCTGCGGGAGTCGCTCGCCGCGCACGGCCTCCCAGAGTCGCTGCACGCGAGCGCATCGGTGCACCTCGACGAGCTGTCGCGGCTGCGCCACGAGAGCGGCAGCCATCGCGAGATCTGCCCAGGCGTCCTTTCGGCCCTTGCCGCGGCATCCAGCGCTGGATGGGTGAACGCGCTTCTGACGGGCAACTCCGCCAACCGCAGTCGCTACAAGATCTCTGGCGCCGGCATCGACCCGTCGCTGTTCGACTGGGACCACTCCTACTTCGGCCACGAGACGCCGGTGAGGTCTGACCTCACGCGTGCAGCGAAGGCGGACCACCCGTCTGACGCGCTCGTGATCGTGGGCGACACGCCCGGCGACGACATCGCCGCGACAGCCGCTGGGATCCCTTTCCTGGCCGTTGCGACGGGCGTGTACCCCGCTGACGACCTGCGCGAAACGGGCGCAACACTCGTCATGGACGACCTGGAGTCCGGGCTAGATAGCCTCATCGGAGCCCTCGCAGAGCTCTCTGGCTGACCTCCGCCCTCGTTCGGGGTACATTTCGGTCGCATTACAGCAGGTTACTTTTGGGTTCCAGTTATTCTCGTTTTCACTCACGAGGGCAATATCTGCTATAGCCTTAGCCACAACCGCGCATTGTCAGTGATGATGGCGCGCGGCAACGGTTTCGACAATCGGAACCAAGTAGAAACGCTCCTGGAGGAGTTTTAAAAATGGCAACAGGCACAGTCAAGTGGTTCAACGCAGAAAAGGGCTTCGGCTTCATCGCTCCTGAGGATGGTAGTCCGGACGTTTTCGCCCACTACTCGGCAATCACGGGCTCGGGCTACAAGTCTCTCGACGAGAACCAGAAGGTCGAGTTCGAGATCACGCAGGGCCCCAAGGGCCCGCAGGCGGAGAACATCCGCGCACTCTAGTCTTTGTATTCATTAGATACACCAGACTGAACGAAGAAGCCCCGGGCAACCGGGGCTTCTTTGTTTAACCCGCACGGGACGCGGTGAGACCCAGTGCGCCGAGATCTAGTGCGCCGACTTCGACAGCTTGCGAAGGTAGTCGATGCGCGCCTGCAACTGCGACACGGTCGCCTGTGCGACTGCTGGCCCACCGCACACCCGGCGCAGCTCGGCATGGATGATGCCGTGCGGCTGACCCGACAGCTTGGCCCGCATCGACACGAGCCCGTTGAGCACCTTGCGCTGGTCTTTGAGGGTGCGGTAGAGCGGCGGCGGCGTGCGCTCCTCTGGAGGGAGCGCCTGCTCGCGGGCCGACGACCGGCGGGACTGGCGCGCCTGGCGCGCCTGCAGCACCTCGCGCACCTGGTCGGGCTCGAGGATTCCCGGGATACCGAGGAAGTCGTGCTCCTCATCGCTGAGTGTCTCCGCGGCGAAACCGAACTCCGCGCCGTCGAACAGCACCCGGTCGAAGTTGGCATCCGACTCGAGGGCCTTCCAGTCATACTCCTCTGTCAGGCTCTCTGAGACGCTCTCGCTGGTCTCCGCCTCGACGAGGAGTGAGTCGTCGAGCAGCGTGTCTCCAGAGTCGCGGTCGAGCGCGTGGTCGCGCTCCAGCTCGAGGGCGTGGGCGAGGGTCATGAGGGTCGGCACGCTGGGAACGAAGATCGAGGCGATCTCGCCACGGCGGCGCGCACGAACGAATCGCCCCACCGCCTGCGCGAAGTACAGAGGGGTGGATGCCGAGGTCGCGTAGACGCCGACGCACAGTCGAGGAACGTCGACGCCCTCCGACACCATCCGCACGGCCACGAGCCAGCGGCTCGTGCCCTGCGAGAACGTGTCGATCCTGTCGGAGCCGGCCTTCTCGTCAGAGAGGACGACGGTCGGCTTCTCCCCGGTGATGCGCTGCAGCAGCTCTGCGTAGGCGCGGGCGTTCGCCTGGTCGGTTGCGATGACGAGGCCACCGGCGTCGGGGATGTTGTCGCGCACCTCGGTGAGGCGCCGGTCAGCCGCGGCGAGCACCGACGGCATCCACTCCCCCTCTGGCGACAGCGCGGTTCGCCATGCCTGGGCGGTGACGTCTTTGGTGTCGCCCTCGCCGAGCCGCGCCTCCATCTCGTCGCCCGTCGTGGTGCGCCAGCGCATGCGGCCGGCGTAGGCCATGAAGAGCACGGGGCGCACCACGCCGTCGGCGAGAGCGCGACCGTAGCCGTAGTTGTAGTCGGTGACAGACGTGCGGATGCCCGCGGCATCCGGTGCGTAGGTCACGAAGGGAATCGGGGCAGTGTCGCTGCGGAAAGGGGTTCCGGTTAGTGACAGCCGCCGTGTAGCCGGCCCGAAGGCCTCACGGATCGCATCGCCCCAGCTCAGCGCGTCGCCACCATGGTGCACCTCGTCGAGGATGACGAGGGTGCGGGCCGACTCTGTGATGCGCTTGTGCAGCTCAGCCTTGATCGCGACCTGCGCATAGGTGACCGCGAGTCCGTGGAAGCGCCGACCGCCGAATGCATCGCCATTGCGAAACTCTGGGTTCAGTCGGATGCCGACCCGGTGGGCGGCATCTGCCCACTGGCGCTTCAGATGCTCCGTCGGAGCCACCACTGTGACCCGGTCGACCACACGGCGGGCGATGAGCTCTGTCGCCAGACGCAGCGCGAAGGTGGTCTTTCCTGCACCGGGCGTGGCCGCAGCGAGGAAGTCGCGTGGCTCGCGCTCGAAGTAGAGGTCGAGCGCCTCGGCCTGCCAGGCGCGAAGGCGATCGGCGGTTCCGCGCGCTGCGCGCTCTGGGTAGGAGGGTGAGAGGTGCTCTGCGGCGAACGTTCCCACGATGCGGGTGGGAGGAGTTGTCGTCACTTGATCAGACTTTAGTCGACGCCTCTGACAGGGGCGTTTCTGACATGCCCGGTCACCTCGGCCTGGATGTCGCGCTCGATCGAGCGGCCATTGCTGTGGTGGAGAAGCGAGGCCTGCGTGACGGTGCCGCGGCCGAAGCGCTCGGCAACCGCGTCCATCACTCCCTCTGTCTGGGTCCAGGTCTCGTCGACGTCCCACAAGGTCGACGAGCCCGCCGTGCCGAGCTGCTCCGCGCGAACACCGATGAGCCGCACGGGCTCGTCGCGGCCGAGGGCGCGGTAGAGGGTCATCGCCTCCTCGAAGATGCGGCGACCTGTCGATGTGGGGTCGGCGATCGTATGAGAGCGGGTGACGGTGCTGAAGTCGGAGAACCGCACCTTGATGGCCACGGTGCGCGTTGACATGCCGGCCTCCCGCAGTCGCACGGCGACCATCGATGAGAGCCGCAGCAGTTCTCGGCGGATGATGCGCTCGTCGGTGATGTCGACGCCGAACGTCTCCTCATGGCCGATGCTCTTCTCCTCTGCTCTCGGCTGCACGGTTCTCGGATCGATGCCCCAGGCGAGATCGTGCAGCTTTGCGCCGGCGCCCGGCCCGATCATGCGCGTGAGGGTTGCCACTGGGGTGTCGGCGAGATCGCCGATTGTGTGAAGGCCGAGGTTCTTGAGCGTGGCCTCCGTCTTGGCGCCGACGCCCCACAGCAGCGAGATCGGCAGGGGACGCAGAAACTGAACCGTCTCCTCTCGCGGCACCACCAGGAGGCCGTCGGGCTTGGACTGGCCCGATGCGAGCTTCGCGACGAACTTGGACGCCGCCGCACCGACGCTGCACACGAGCCCCGTCTCTGCTCGCACCCGCTCGCGCAGAATAGTCGCCACCCGCACGGGGCTGCCGATGACCTTGCCAGCGCCGGCGACGTCGAGGAAGGCCTCGTCGATGCCGAGCCGCTCGACGGATGGCGTCAAGTCGTCGCAGATGCCGAAGACGACTCGCGAGTAGTGCTGGTAGCGCTCGAAGTGCGGTTCGAGGATGACAGCCTGAGGGCACCGTCGCTTGGCCAGCGCGAGCGGCATGGCGGAGTTGACTCCGAACCTTCGCGCCTCATAGGTGGCTGCCGTGACGACGGACCGCGCCGCGTCGTGAGCGACGATCACCGGGAGACCACGGAGGTCTGGCCGTTCGAGCAGCTCGACCGAGGCGAAGAAGGCGTCCATGTCGACGTGCAGGATCGTTGCGGTGCTGTCGTCGACATCCAGCGCGCTTGTCAGTCGCGCGCTGCCGTCCTGCTTGCCCATGCAGCCAGTCTCGCACCAGCTGCCGACTCCGACCGGTGTGACCCGTTAAAACACCGCACCCGGCTCACCCTTCGAGGGGGCGAACCGGGTGCGGTCGAGCTAAGGGGTATTAGGCCCGGCGCGAGCCTCGCGTGACGAGGCCGTAGATCAGGAGCACGAGAATCGCACCACCGATCGCGAGCAGCCAGGTCTCGAGCGAGAAGAAGCCCTCAAGCCCGATGCCAAACAGAGCGCTGCCGATGAAACCACCGAGAAGAGCACCAACGATGCCGAGGATGATGGTGACGATCCAGCCACCTCCCTGCGCTCCCGGGAGAATCGCCTTCGCGATAGCGCCGGCAATTAGTCCAAGAAGAATCCATCCAATGATGGTCATAACGACCTCCCAGTCGTTCAGTGTTTCCGCCCCGGGTCTCGGGGCCATGAACGAGCTTGGCATCGCCCCCGGATGGGGGGCAACCCCTTGCGCTGGACGTTGCCTGACTGTTAGGTGGACGCACATGAAGCGCTCAGGTTGGCGCACGCGTGATGGGAGGAGCAAGATTGGAACATGCCTCAGCAGCACCCGTGGACCCGCTTCGTCGCCATCGGTGACTCGTTCACCGAGGGAATCGGCGACCCGGAGCCAGCAAGCCCTGGGGGTCATCGGGGCTGGGCCGACCGCGTCGCCGAAGTGCTCGCGGCCGGCACCGACGACTTCGCCTACGCGAACCTTGCCATTCGCGGCAGGCTGCTGCAGCAGATCCTCGACGAGCAGGTCGAGGCCGCGATTGAGCTCAAGCCAGACCTTGTGTCGGTGTCTGCGGGCGGCAACGACATCATCCGGCCAGGCACCGATCCCGACGACGTCGCGGCCAGGTTCGAGACGGGGCTTGCACGCCTCAGCAGCACCGGCGCGACGGTCGTCATGTTCAACGGCCCCGACATCGGCATGACACCGGTGCTGAGCCGGGTGCGCGGCAAGGTTGCGATCTACAACGAGAACCTGCGTGCTCTCGCCCAGAAGTACGACGCGGTCGTCGCCGACATGTGGGCTCTGCGAGAACTCAGCGATCCACGGATGTGGGCACCCGACCGCCTGCACTTCTCCCCCGTCGGCCACCAGACGGTCGCGCGTATGGTGCTGGCCGCCCTCAACGTCGAGAACGACCTTGAGCCGTTCGAGGCGGAGCCGCTGCCGCGCGTGGCGTGGCGACAGGCGAGGGCAGAGGATGCCGTGTGGGCACGCACCCACTTTGTTCCGTGGGTGCTGCGACGGCTGCGCCACCAGTCGAGCGGCGACAACGTCTCGCCCAAGCGGCCGGGCTTCTAGAGCCCGGCGCTCATCAGTCGACGGCTAGCGGCCGTAGGCCTGAGCCTCTGGGCACGCCCACGACTTGCTGCCAGCAACGAGCCCAACCCGGTTGAGGTACTCGAGCACGAGTGCCTGCGCCGCGAAGTAGTTGTTCTCCGAGTACTCGATGTCACGGGCGAGGCAGTACTCCTTGACGATCTCGTTCGCCTTGCGCAGGTGCGGTCGCGGCATGCTCGGGAAGAGGTGGTGCTCTACCTGGAAGTTGAGACCGCCCATGAAGTGGTTCATGAACCATCCGCCGGTCACGTTACGGCTGGTGAGCACCTGACGGCGGAGGAAGTCGACCTTGCTGTCGGCGGGCAGGATGCGCATGCCGACGTGGTTGGGCGCGAACGATGCACCCATGTAGAGGCCGAAGATGGCCAGCTGCACACCGAGGAAGGCGAAGGCCATACCGAGTGGCAGGAAGTAGAACACGACAGACAGGTAGGCGATGTTGCGGATCGACAGCAGCACGATCGAGAGGGCGCGCTTCTCGACCTTCTTGCGCGAGAAGACGGTGCTGTAGGCCAGTCGGTGGAGGTTGATGCCCTCGAGAAGCAGAGCGGGGAAGAAGAGCCAGGCCTGACGACGGCTGATCCACGCCGCAGGGCCGCGGAGGGCGGCGGCGTCCTTCTCCTGGAAGATGATGAAGTCCGGCTCGATATCGGGGTCTTTGCCAACCGTGTTGGGGTTGCCGTGATGGCGGGTGTGCTTGTTCATCCACCACGAGTAGCTCATTCCGACGAAGAAGTCGGCGAGGATGCGACCGCTGAGCTCGTTGGCCTTACCCGACTCGAACACCTGGCGGTGTGCGGCCTCGTGGCCGAGGAACGCGTACTGGGTGAAGAGGATGCCGAGCACGCCGGCGATGATGAGGATGAACCAGCTGTCCTGCAGCAGGGCGAACCCGACCCAGGCACCGGCGAACAGCACCGTGATGACCGCGAACGTGGCGATGTAGAACCCGGTACGGCGGCGAAGCAACCCTGCGTCGCGCACCGTGTTGAGCAGCGCGGAGAACTCCGACACGGGATTGCCGATGCCACGGGGGCCGGTGCGGACGACACGGGAAGCAGGTACGCCAGAAGCGGCGGCTGGAATTGTCAACGGACCTCTAAGACTGCAAGTCGACTTCCCAGCCAAGCGATTACGGGCAACTGCCCAACGGATGACCCCAGAATAATGGACAACGCTGAGAATCGGTTGCGACTGCCCGAAGTGGGGTGGGAGTGATCGTCTAGAACAGCTCGGTGGGGTGTGAGAGCCGCCAGCCGACGCCGGGGTCATCGATCGTCGACTCGAGTTCGAGCGGCACTTGCACGGTGGAGGTGCCAACGGTGAAGGTCAGGGTACCGACGTTCTCCCCCTCCACCCCGAGCGTCACCGGGCGCGCCTGAACGAGCAGGCTGATCGCCGTGTCCGACCACACCACGATGGAGGCGTCGTCGGCTGCCACGACCTCTGACTCGTCGCCCCACAGGGTCGAGTAACTGCCGTACTCCTGCCCGGCCACCGTGAGATCGACCTGCTGGAAGCCGGGCCTGACGCTGGTGAGGAGCGTGACGACATCCTTGTCGAGCACGGTGTGGTCCTCGGCGCCCAGCATGACGCCGACGATTGTCACAGTGTGGTCCCCGACCTCGTAGTCGGCGGCGAACAGCAGGTTGGCCTCGTCGAGGGTTCCCGTCTTGATGCCGCGCACTCCGGCATCCCCGAGCAGCTTGTTGGTGTTCTTGATGTCGCCGACGCTGGGAATCGAGACCTTCTTGGTCGAGACGAGCTCGGAGACGAGCGGATCAGCCAGCGCCAGCTTGCCGAGCTCGATGAGATCGGATGCCGCACCCACGTTCTGTGGATTCATGCCGGTCGAGTCGGCCAGCACCATCGTCGTCAGGCCGTGCTCTGCGAGCCAGGCGTTGGCGACCGGCAGGAACTCCGCCTCGGAGCCGAATGCCCAGTTCACCAGGCTCTCGGTGTAGTTGTTGGCGCTGGCGACAAGCGTGAGCTCGAGCACCTCGCGGTAGCTCAGCACAAGACCCGCACTCACCGGCTTCACCGACCCGTAGCGCTTGAGATAGTCGTTGTAGAGCGCGACGTCTGCCGCGGTGAAGGCGATGTCGGGTCCGGCCTCGTCGACACCGAGCGGCTTGGCCTCGAGTGTCACGAGCACGGTGACGATCTTGGAGATCGAGGCCAACGGCAGCGCATCACTGGTGCCGCTCGAGGCGAGGATGCCGGGGAAGCCGACCGCGCCAACGGCAGTGGCGCCGTAGCCGGGGAAGGTGAGAGTCGGCGCGGCCGTGACAGGAGCGACATACGGATCGAGCTGGGCAGCGTTTGCATGCAAGGGCGCCAGCAGGGTGAACGGCAGGTAGAACGCCGTTGCGAGCACGAGACCGAGGCCCCCGAAGACGGCCGTGCGACGGCGGCGCAGAATCTGTCGTCGGGAGAGCGGCACCGGTCAATCGTAATTCGCGATGAGCGTCACGCCTGACAGCCGAGCCGGTGCGCTACGGCTTCACCCGCAGCGCGTATAGGGCTACCGCGGATGCCGCAGCGACGTTGAGCGAGTCGACGCCGTGCAGCATCGGGATCGTCACGATCGAGTCGGCGGCCGCGAGGGCTGGCTGACTGAGACCGTCGCCCTCGGCTCCGAGCAGGATCGCAACGCGCTCCGGCGGCGACGCGGCAAAGCTCTCGAGACTGACCGCGTCATCCGCGAGCGCCAGCGCCGCGATGTGGAAGCCAGCGTCCCGCAGCACGCTGGCGGCCTCCGGCCACTCGGGAAGCCGGGTCCACGGCACCTGCAGGACGGTGCCCATGCTCACCCGCACGCTGCGCCGGTAGAGCGGGTCGGCGCAGCGAGGTGTCACGAGCACGGCGTCGGCGCCGAGACCGGCGACGGAGCGGAAGATCGCACCGACGTTGGTGTGGTCGACGACATCCTCGATCACGACGACGCGACGCGCGTTCTGCAGCAGCTCCGAGGGATCGACAAGCTCTGGACGGTGCATCGAGGCAAGGGCTCCGCGGTGCATCTCGAAGCCGGTGAGCTGCTCGAGCAGTTCGGTCGTGCCGATGAACACCGGCACGTCGTGGTCGGCCAGCAGCCGCTCGACCTCTGGCAGCCACTGCTCGAGCAGCAGCACAGAGCGAGGGCGATGACCGGCGGCGAGAGCGCGGGCAATGACCTTGGCAGACTCGGCGATGTAGAGCCCACCAGCGGGCTCGCTGACCCGCCGAAGGGCCACGTCTGTCAGGCCCTTGTAGTCGGCAAGGGCCGGGGTCGAGAGGTCGGTGATGCGGTGCACCTGCATGGGAATGAGCCTCTCTTGACAGCGTTTGGAAACATATCCGAAAACTGCGGTGTTTAGTCTTACAGGAGCAACGAGAGAAAGGCGCGTTCATGTCGATGTCGACTGTGCCTGTTCCGGCGCTTCCCGACCTCGCGGCAGAGCAGTTCGAGCGAGCAGTCGACATCCTGGCTGGCAAGGAGATCGCCGTGCTCACGGGCGCGGGCGTGAGCACCGACTCCGGCATTCCCGACTACCGCGGTGAGGGTGCCCCAGCGCGCACGCCGATGACCTTTCAGCAGTTCATCGTCGACCCCCAGTATCGCAAGCGCTACTGGGCTGGCAGCCATCTCGGCTGGAGCCACTTCGACGCGGCTCGCCCGAATGCCGGGCACATCGCCCTCGCCGAGATGGAGGCCGCTGGCATCGTCAACGGCGTCGTCACCCAGAACGTCGACGGCCTCCATCTCCGCGCAGGATCGCAGCGCGTCGTCGACCTGCACGGCACCATGGACAAGGTGCGCTGCCTCCGCTGCGGCCAGGCGTTCGCGCGATCCGACATCGCGACGCGCATCAGCGCGGCAAACCCGTGGCTCGAGGCCATCGACCCCGCCGCGATCAATCCGGATGGCGACGCCAGCGTCGCATCGTTCGACGACTTCGTGACGCCCGACTGCACGGTGTGCGGCGGGGTGCTCAAGCCCGACATCGTGTTCTTCGGGGAGTTCGTGCCGACAGAGAAGTTCGGTGAGGCAACGGCACTCGTCAAGAAGGCGGGCGCGCTCATCGTCGCCGGGTCCTCGCTCGTGGTCAACTCCGGGATCCGGCTCATCGACCAGGCGACCCGCCGGCACATCCCTCTCATCGTGATCAACCGCGGCGAGACGAAGGGCGACACGAGGGCAGCGGTCAAGATCGACGCGGGCGCCAGCGAGATCCTCCTCGCCCTGCAGGACCGACTCTCCCGCTAACCGGGCTCCCGCACACTGAGAGGCATTCATGACCGAGCTCTATCTCGTGCGCCACGGCGAGACCGACTGGAACCGGGCGCACCGCATCCAGGGCAGCACCGACATCCCGCTCAACGACACGGGGCGCGCCCAGGCGACCGCGACCGGCCGCCTACTGGCCCGTCGTCGCTGGGATGCCATCGTGGCGAGCCCGCTGTCGAGAGCGGCGGAGACAGCGTCTCTCATCGCCGCGGAGCTCGGACTCGGAGGTCCTGAGATCGATCCGGCCATCGTCGAGCGCAACTACGGTGCGGCAGAGGGCATGACAGGCGCAGAGATCGACGCGCTCTACCCGGCCGGAGCCGACGTTCCCGGCCGGGAGTCCCGTGAGGAGGTCGTCGCCCGCGCGCTGCCTGCCCTCGTCGCGATCGCAGAGCGGTATCCGGGTCAGGCGGTCGTCGTCGTCAGCCATGGTGGCGTCATCCGCAGTGTTCTGAATGCTGTGGAGCCGGGCACGAGCGCCACAGAGCTCATTCGCAATGGCTCTGTGCACAGCTTCCGCCACGTCGACGGCGCGCTCGAGCTCATCGCCTTCAACGATCCGATCGAGGTCGAGTCGCTCGAGTGCGCGACCGACGAGCTCGAGGAGCAGAACGCGATAGAGGCGCGCGAGCTGGCCTAGGCCTGGGGGGCGAGGGTTCCCTCGCCGAGGAAGTCGACGATGTGCTGCGCGGCGATGCGGGGAACCTCGTAGTGGATGAGGTGGCCGACGTTGGGAATGACGTGCAGCGTCGCGTTCGGCATCATCGCCTCGAGCGCGTGCAGGTGCTTCACTGCGGTGATCGGGTCTTTCTCCGCTCCCACCAACAGGGTCGGCATGGTGATCTTCTCTGCGAAGTCGCGCACCGTGTAGCTGACCGATGCGTCGAAGGAGTCGACGACGCTCTGCCTGCTCGCGAACCGGCCGAAGTAGGTGTGGTGCTGGTCGTGGATGAACCGGCGCAGCGCCTTGTCCTTCGTGACGGTGAGCTTGACGCTCATGCCACGGATGATGGCCCAGTTGCCGAAAAGCCAGTAGCCGGCCTTCTCCGGCAGCTTCAGCGACAAGCGGTAGAACGCCATCGTGAGGCGCGTGAGGATGGCGCTCGGCCCTTCGAGAGCCGATGCCGCGATCGGGTTGATCAGGATCAGCTTCGGCGGGTCGACAAGGCCGGTGCCGATCGCATAGCTGGAGATGATCGAGCCGAACGAGTGCCCGAGCAGCACAGCCTTCTCGAGGCTCAGCGCTGCGACGAAGCCCGCGAGCCATCGCGCGTAGCCGTCGATGCTGTGCGGCACCTCGGTGAGCGGCCCCGACTCGCCGAAACCGGGCATGTCGGCACCGACGAACCGCACATCGGTGAACTGGGCGATCACGGGCTCGAGGCCGTGGTGCTCGCCACGGTAGCCGTGGGCGACGACGATGGTGACCGCGGCATCCTCCGGCCCGTAGTCCCAGTAGCGGGTCTCGCTGCCGAGGACGGTGACGACGCCCTCGCGGACGGGGATCGTCGAGAGCAGCGCGGCGTAGGGCGAGAAGACTGGCATCCGCCCAAGTTTAGGCCCGACGCCGCGTCGATTCCGGTAGAGCCCACACGGAGCAATGCGCGAGGGTGCGCCCTTAGACTCGAACGGTACCTGTCCCGCACTATCTCGAGAGAGCCGCCTGTGACCTTTACCGCACCCATCCAGCTGCCCGGTTTGGCCCTCGATCCGCAGTGGTACAAACGGGCAGTGTTCTACGAGGTGATGGTGCGGTCGTTCCTCGACAGCAATGCCGACGGATCAGGAGACCTCAAGGGACTCATCTCCAAGCTCGACTACCTGCAGTGGCTCGGAATCGACGCCCTCTGGCTGCCGCCCTTCTACTCGTCGCCCCTTCGCGACGGCGGCTACGACGTTGCCGACTACCGCTCGATCCTTGCCGAGTTCGGCACGATCGAGGAGTTCCGCGAGCTCGTCACGAAGGCGCACGAGCGCAACATGCGGGTCGTCATCGACCTGCCGATCAACCACACCTCCGACCAGCACGACTGGTTCCAGCAGTCCCGCAGCGAGCCTGACGGGCCGTTCGGCGACTACTACATGTGGAGCGACACCGACGAGAAGTTTCCCGACGTGCGCATCATCTTCACCGACTACGAGGACTCGAACTGGGCGTTCGACCCGGTGCGCCGCCAGTTCTACTTCCACCGCTTCTTCTCCCACCAGCCAGACCTGAACTACGACAACCCGGCTGTCGTCGACGCCGTGTTCGACATCGTGCGATTCTGGCTGGATCTCGGCGTCGACGGATTCCGTCTCGACGCCATCCCGTACCTCTACGTCTCCGAGGGCGGCACCGGTGAGGGCGAGCCGCCGACGCACGAGTTCTTGAAGCGGCTTCGCGCCATGGTCGACCAGGACTACCCTGGCCGCGTCATGATCGCCGAGGCCAACCAGTGGCCCAACGAGGTGGCGAAGTTCCTCGGCACTAACGAGGAGCCGGAGTGTCACATGGCCTTCGACTTCCCCGCGATGCCCCGCATCTTCTACTCCCTTCGCTCGCAGCAGGCCGGCGAGCTGGTGCGCGTGCTCTCTGAGCACACCCACGTTCCCGACGGCGCGGGCTGGGGCGTCTTCCTGCGCAACCACGACGAGCTCACGCTCGAGATGGTCACAGAGGAGTACCGGCAGGCCATGTACGGCTGGTACGCATACGACCCGAGGATGCGGGTGAACGTCGGCATTCGGCGTCGCCTCTCCCCTCTGCTCGACAACAGTCGCGCAGAGCTGGAGCTCGCGCACGCCCTCCTCTTCTCGCTGCAGGGCTCCCCGTTCCTGTACTACGGCGACGAGATCGGCATGGGCGACAACATCTGGCTGCCCGACCGCGATGCCTCGCGCACCCCGATGCAGTGGACCCCCGACCGCAACGCCGGCTTCTCCTCCGCCGACCCGGGAAAGCTCTACCTTCCCGTCGTGCAGTCGCTGGTCTACAACTACCACCACATCAACGTCGAGGCGCAGCTCGCGCAGTCGCGGTCACTGCTGCACTGGATCCGCAATGTCATCCACGTGCGCAAGAACCACCCGGCATTCGGCCTCGGCGGGCTGCGTGTCATCCCGACCAACCACGACTCGATCCTCGCGTTCGCGCGCGAGTACCCCGGGTCTGGCAACCAGTTCGGGGATGCCCCAGAGACCGTGCTGTGCGTCTTCAGCTTCGCGCACAACCCGGCCTCGTTCACCCTCGAGGATCCCCAGCTCGCCGGACAGGCTCTCACCGACCTCTTCGGCGGCGGCGAGTTCCCCGCTTTCGACGCCGACGGAAAGCTCACGCTCACCATGGGCACCCAGGGCTTCTACTGGCTGCACGTCGGCGACAGTCACTTCGGCGGCGGAGCCGGCGGACGATAGGCACCGTGGCGGCGGAGCCGGCGGACGATAGGCACCGTCACGCCCGGTACGGCGCGACCGCCGCGTCGGCGGTCGCCCGTATCCTGTGACCATGAGTGATCCATGGCACCACACGCTCGGCGTCTTCGACCTGGAGACCACGGGCATCGATGTCACTACCAGCCGAATCGTCTCCGCCCATGTCGGTGTGATCGGTCCGGATGGCGTGGTTCTCGAGCGGCTCGACTGGCTTGCCGACCCCGGAATCGAGATTCCGGAGCAGGCGAGTGCCGTTCACGGCATCACGACGCAGCGCGCCCGCGCCGAGGGGCGCCCTGCTGCCGAGGTGGTCGGCGAGATCGTCGCGGCAATCGCCGACCTGTTCTCCCGAGGCCACGCACTCACGATCTACAACGCGTCGTACGACCTCAGCCTGCTCGCCCACGAGGCCCGTCGCCACGGCATCGACCCGCTCTACCTTCCGAGCCCCATCGTCGACCCGCTCGTGCTCGACAAGGTGGTCGACCGCTATCGCAAGGGAAAGCGCACGCTCGAGGCAGCGGCGCTGCACTACGGCGTCGACCTCACCGATGCCCACGACGCCGGTGCGGATGCCATCGCGGCTGGCCGTGTCGCCCAGGCGATCGCGGGCCGCTACCCCACGGAGCTATCGCTCGAGGCAGCAGAGCTGCACGACCGCCAGATCGCATGGGCCGCAGAGCACGCCGCAAGCTTTCAGGAGTACATGCGTCGCACGCACAACCCTGACTTCACCGACAGCGGTCTGTGGCCCGTGCGCTGACGCCAGCTGGCAAGCGAGAAGGGCAGCCGCCGAAGCGACTGCCCTTCTTGCAAAGCCTGCGTGACGCAGAGACTGCGTTCTACGCGCCGAAGCCCTTGTAGCGGGTGTTGAACTTCTCCACGCGGCCGGCGGAGTCCATGATGCGCTGCTTGCCCGTGTAGAACGGGTGCGAGGCGGAGGAGATCTCGACGTCGATGACCGGGTAGGTGACGCCATCCAGCTCGATGGTCTTGTCACTCGTCGCGGTCGAGCGCGTGAGGAAGGTCTCACCGGATGCGAGGTCGCGGAACACGATTGCCTCGTAGGTGGGGTGGATATCGGTCTTCATTGGATGTCCTTACAGAGAAAGTCAATACGGCGTAGGCCGACGCACTAGCCTACCAGAGGATTCGGCCCGGTTGAAGCTTCGAGTAGCGGCCCTCAGACTGCCCTGGCGCTGAAGCGCCCGTCGACTGCGGTCACCTCGAGCTCGAGGCCGAAGGTGAGGCTGAGGTTGGCCGCGTTGACCACCTCGTCGATCGGCCCGGAGGCCGTCACCACGCCCTTCTTGAGCAGCAGGGCGTGGGTGAACCCCGGCGGGATCTCCTCGACGTGGTGGGTGACCATGACGATCGCTGGGGCCTGCGGGGCACTGGCGTAGCCGCCGAGCAGCTTGAGCAGCTCCTCACGTGCACCGAGGTCGAGGGAGGCGGCTGGCTCGTCGAGCAGCATCAGCTCCGGGTCGGTCATGACGGCTCGCGCGATCTGCACGCGCTTCTGCTCGCCGTCGCTGAGGCCGCCGAAGCGGCGGTTCTCCAGGGCGTCGAGCTTCCACTCGGCGAGCACGCGGCGCGCCCGGCGCACGTCGATGTCCTCGTACTCCTCGTTCCAGCGGCCCGTCACCGAGTAGGCGGCGGTGAGCACGACGTTGATGACGGTCTCATCCGACGGCACCTGCCGCGCGAGAGCCGTGGAGGCGAAGCCGATTCGCGGCCGCAGCTCGAAGACGTCGATCGCCCCGAGCTTGTCGTCGAGCACGCGAGCCGTGCCAGACGAGGGGTGGATGGATGCGGAGGCGAGCTGCAGCAGCGTCGTCTTGCCTGCGCCGTTGGGCCCGAGAATCGCCCATCGCTCATCACTGTCGACGGTCCACGACACCGCGTTGAGAATGGGGTTGCCGTCACGGACGACGGACACTTCGCTGAGCTCGAGAACGCTAGACATTTGCTTCCAGTTTAGGCCGCTGCCGCAAGGCTCAGGCGAGCGACTCGTAGATCGCGCGAGTCTGGCTGGCGATTCGCTCCCAGCCGAATTCGGTGCGAGCGCGCTCGAGACCCGCTGCCCCCATCCGCTTCGCGTTCTCCGGGTCGGCGAGCACCTCGTTGAGGGTCGCAGCGAGGTCGTTGACGAACCGGTCGGGATCGGTCGGCGTGCCAGTGCCGTCTGTCGCCTGGTCGATGGGAACGAGGCGGCCCGTGACGCCGTCGACGATGACCTCGGGAATGCCGCCAGTCGCCGTGCCGACGACGGGGATGCCGCAGGCCATGGCCTCGAGGTTGACGATGCCGAGTGGCTCGTAGACCGAGGGGCACACGAAGGTCGTGCCCTGGGTGAGCACGGCAGAGAGCTCGTACTGGCTGAGCAGACGGTCGATCCACACCACGCCGTCGCGCTGCTCGGTGAGGGCGACGACGCCCGCCTTGACCTCCTCGAGGATCTCGGGGGTGTCGGGGGCGCCGGCGCAGAGGATCAGCTGCACGTCCTTCGGCAGCTGCTGGGCCGCGCGCAGCAGGTAGGGAAGGCCCTTCTGCCGCGTGATACGGCCGACGAACACGACGGAGGGGCGCGAGGGGTCGATGCCGAGGCTGCGCACGAGGTCGTCGTCCTCGACAGGGTGCCAGCGCTCCAGGTCGATGCCGTTGTAGACGGTGGTGACCTTCGACTCGTCGAGGAAGGGGTAGGCGGTGAGGATGTCGCGGCGCATGCCGTCGCTCACCGCGATGACCTTGGCGGCACCCGCGAACGCCGTCGCCTCGATCCAGCTCGAGACGCGGTAGCCGCCGCCGAGCTGCTCTGCCTTCCACGGGCGCAGCGGCTCGAGGCTGTGCGCCGTCACGACGTGCGGGATTCCGTGCAGCAGCGAGGCGATGTGTCCTGCGCCGTTCGCGTACCAGGTGTGGGAGTGCACGACGTCGGCTCCCTCGACATCCTGCGCGATCTGCAGGTCGACACCGAGGGTGGCGAGGGCTGGGTTGGCCGAGGCGAGACCCGGCGGCACGAGGTAGGCGTGCGTGTTGACCTCGTCGCGCGGCTGGCCGAAGGCACGCACCACGACGTCGAGGTGCGGTCGCAGCGCGCGGGTGAGCTCGGCGACGTGAACGCCAGCGCCCCCGTAGACCTCAGGGGGATATTCACGGGTAATCAGGTCGACTCGCATCTGTCAAACGCTAGTACCCCCCAGACGCCTCGCCTACTCTGTAGCCATGCCTTCAAAGAAGATCTTCGGAATCGTGCTCGCTGGCGGTGAGGGCAAGCGCCTCATGCCCCTGACGGCCGATAGGGCGAAGCCCGCTGTGCCATTCGGCGGTGGCTACCGACTGATCGACTTCGCGCTGAGCAACCTCATCAACTCCGGCCTTCGCCAGATCGTGGTGCTCACCCAGTACAAGTCGCACAGCCTCGACCGCCACATCTCGCAGACCTGGCGGCTCTCCGGCATGCTGCACTCCTACGTCGCGTCCGTGCCGGCGCAGCAGCGCCTCGGCAAGCGGTGGTTCAGCGGATCGGCCGACGCCATCCTGCAGAGCCTCAACCTCCTGCGCGACGAGAAGCCAGACATCGTCGTCGTGGTCGGCCCCACCCACGTCTACCGCATGGACTTCGACCAGATGATCCAGGCGCACATCGAGTCGGGCCGCGGGCTCACCGTTGCCGCCATCCGCCAGCCCATCTCCCTCGCCGACCAGTTCGGCGTGATCGAACTGGATGAGAACGACCCGACGAAGATCGCCGCCTTCCGCGAGAAGCCGACCGACGCGGTCGGCCTCGCCGACTCGCCGAAGGAGGTGCTGGCATCCATGGGCAACTACGTCTTCGACGCCGACATCCTCATCGAGGCCGTGCTGCGCGACGGTGAGCGCAGCGACTCGAACCACGACATGGGCGGCGACATCGTGCCGGACTTCGTGTCGCGCGGTGCGGCATCCGTCTACGACCTGAACCGCAACGTCGTGCCTGGCTCGACCGACCGCGACCGGTTCTACTGGCGCGACGTCGGTAGCATCGACTCCTTCTTCGAGGCCCACCAAGACCTGGTGTCGGCGCTGCCGATCTTCAACCTCTACAACAACGACTGGCCGATCTTCAGCCAGCACCTCAACTCGCCACCGGCCAAGTTCGTGCGCGACGCCCGCAACTTCGTCGGAACGACGATCGACTCGATCGTCTCCCCCGGCTCTGTGCTGTCGGGCGCCCACGTCGAGCGCTCCGTTCTCGGCCCGTGGACCAGCATCGAGTCGGGAGCGGCAGTGATCGACTCGATCGTCTTCGAGCGCTCCTCGATCGGCGCGAACGCCACCGTGCGCAAGGCTATTCTTGACAAGGATGTGGTGGTCGCCGCTGGCGCCTCCGTCGGAGTCGACCACGACGCCGACCGGGCCAAGGGCTTCACCGTCACCGACTCCGGCATCACGATCGTGGGCAAGGGAGTTCACGTCACCGCTTAGCTCCCACCCGAAAGGCCCTTCCCGCATGGCTCGCTTTCTCGTCGTGCTGGATGTCGACTCAACGCTGATCGAGAACGAGGTCATCGAGGAGCTCGCGCTCGAGGCCGGCTCGCTTGAGCAGGTGGCCGCGATCACCTTCCAGGCCATGAACGGCGAGCTCGACTTCGAGGAGTCCCTTCGCGCGCGGGTTGCGACGCTGGCCGGACTGCCAGAGTCGGTGTTTCAGGATGTCGCCCCACGCATCCGGGTGACCGCCGGGGTTGCAGAGATGATCGCTGCAATACGCGCCGCCGATGGTCGCGTCGCAGTGGTCTCCGGCGGCTTCCACGAGGTGCTCGACCCTGTCGCGGCGGAACTCGGTCTCGACCACTGGCGGGCGAACCGGCTCGAGATCGTCGACGGCGTGCTCACCGGCGGCCTCACCGGCCCGATCATCGACGCTCAGGCCAAGGCCGACACCCTGCAGGAGTGGGCCGACGACATGGGCATCCCCCTGTCGCAGACGGTCGCCGTCGGCGACGGCGCCAACGACCTGACCATGATGGCCCTCGCCGGCCTCGCCGTCGGCTTCGACGCCAAGGCCCCCGTGCGCGACCTCGCGCACGTGCTTATCGACGAGCGGGACCTGTCGCTCGTGCTGCCGCTGCTGGGGTTGCGCGGGTAGATGGTAGATACAGGAGCACCCTGCTTCTAGTTTTCCTCGCTCTCAATCAGCTCTTCTTCGAGACGTCGGAGTTCTTCAAGACTGGCGTACAGTTCAGCGTCCGAGCGACCAACTGGAGAGGCCTCAGCTAGTTGCTCCATCCGTTCTCTGATCACCTGCAGAGTCGCATCCAACTGAGGGGCTTTGTCTTCATCAGTGCCCTGCGAAAGTATCAACGGATAGATCGCAGCGGCTCGTTTCACCTGGGAAACTCCCTCGATGAGGATGTCTGGATCTCCATCGACAAGTCCTCCGATAAGGCGCTGAACGATGTTCGCCGCGTATGCGATATCGAAGTCTGCGTGATCGCGGGAGTTCCAGTCGACCTCCTTAGACAATGCATCAATCATCTCCTTGGCAAACTTTTCGCTCACCTTCGAAGCCCAGACCAAGTCCCACGGCACGTCTGAGTTCCGCGTAAGTAGTTCTCTAGTGCGATGAGCTTCATCCGAGCCTCCGCGAAGGACGCTGCAGGCCCATTCCGTGAGTTCTGAGCAGGCGCCGAAGAGTTTGATCTTTTCTACCAGGACAGCAAAGTTTTTCGGCGTCACATCAGAGCTTGAGTAAATACCCTTGAACGCCTCTGCCGCCGAATCAATCAAGAGAGGCGGTATGTCCCGATGCAAGAATCGGTGCACTGAAGAAGTCTCAGAGGCGCGCATAAAATACGAGTACCTATCTCGGTCTTCTTTGGGTTTAGGCAGCGATGCGATCAGATTGGACGACGCAAACATACGGTTGATTGTTCCCGGGATTGTGTTTTGACCCGCGCGGAAGGCCAAGCGATCCAGAAACTCTGCCAAGAGCTTCGAGCGGTCGGAAACCTTGTACCGTCCGTCGGGATCCAAAGTAGTCGGCGTCAATCCCACGTCTCTAAACAGCGCGTCCTGCACTGGATTAGGTCCAATCTTCAAGATGTACGAGGCGCGACGATCGTCAGGCGGGATGTCCTGCATCATCTGCATCAGCTTGAACCAGATGAGACGGATGTTGACATCTCGAAAGCTGTATCCCATGAACAGCACACTGCGGCCCAGAATGTCCGACCGAAACTTCAGGTCCATTGGTGACTCAAGGTCCAGGCGTTTGTAGTAGGCCGATTCGGTCAGCACCAAGGTGCCTTCGTGTCTCAAGTCACCGTGATACTTGACGATCTGCGTCTTTTCCAAACTGGAATTGGCCACGTCCTTCGGAAGCGCCACAACAGACGCTGGAACGCCGAGCGATTTGTATGTGCGCTCAATCAGGTCGTCATAGTTTGTCGTATAGATCTGGGGGGCTCCCAAGTTGACCAACTCGACGTGACCAGCCGAAAGAACTGGATCGTTCGCACCGCCCAGCAAACCCTGGATGACGTGTCGCAGCGGGCCAATTCGCTTATCTGACTTGATGTATAGGTACTCGGCAATCTGCAGAAAGTCACCGTTGGTAAAAGCCTTGATCTTTTCAAACGTGAGATCGGGTTCGACTTCCGCTGAAAGTTTGCGCAACAGTTGTTCCCAATCAGGCATTCCCAGGCCGTTGGAAAATCCCGCGCCAACGAATGGGATTACTCGGCGCTCATAAATACCCGAGACCAAGTCGTCCGGGATGTCGAGTCCACGTGTCGGTCGAGATGTCGTCACCATCCCCAGAACTTATCGACGTTGCCTCGTTTTTGTCTACTGTGTCAGTGCCCCATCCCGAGCCCGCCATCCACGGGGATAACCGCACCCGAGATGTACGCGGCGTCATCCGACGCGAGCCAGGTGATCACGCGAGCGACCTCCGCCGGTGACGCAAACCGCCCAGCCGGGATCGACTTCTTGTACGCCGCCTGCTGCTCCTCTGGCAGCTCTGCCGTCATGTCCGTCTCGATGAAGCCGGGGGCAACCACGTTGGCGGTGATGTTGCGGGCGCCGAGCTCGCGGGTGATCGAGCGGGCGAAGCCGACGAGTCCGGCCTTCGAGGCCGAGTAGTTCGCCTGGCCGGCACCGCCGAACAGGCCGACGACGCTCGAGACGAGGATGATGCGGCCGAACTTGGCCTTCAGCATGCCCTTCGAGGCGCGCTTGACCACGCGGAAGGCGCCGGTGAGGTTGGTGTCGATGACATCCGTGAAGTCCGATTCCTCCATGCGCATGAGCAGCATGTCACGGGTGATGCCGGCGTTGGCGACGACGACCTCGACCGGTCCGAGCTGGGCCTCGATCTCGGTGAAGGCGGCGTCGATGCTGGCGGAGTCGGTGACGTCGGCGATCACGGTGAGGGATCCATCCGGTCCCTTTCCCGATCGCGCAGTGACTGCCACGCGATGGCCAGCGGCTACGAACTCCTCTGCGATAGCGAAGCCGATTCCTCGGTTTCCACCGGTAACGAGAACAGTGCGGAGCGTAGTCATGCCGACCAGCCTACTGTCAGCGCTGAGGCGCTTAAGATTGAGTGACAGGCGCCAGAGCGGCGCCGTCGAACGGTCATCCTCCATGCAGAAGAAGCAGCAGTCGATCACCACGCTGCCCCCGTCGCCCGACGAGGAGCGCCGCCAGCGCATGGTGCGCTACAGCGTCGCCATGGGCGTGCGCATGCTGTGCTTCATCCTGATCTTCCTCGTGCCCGACTGGTGGAAGCTGGTCTTCGGCATCGGGGCGATCGTGCTGCCGTACTTCGCCGTCGTCATCGCGAACGTCAGCATGAACCAGGCAGGCGGGGTCGTCGAGCGACCGGGCGCGGTCGTGCGCATCGAGCCGAGAGCAGACGACATCCGATGAGTCTCTTCGGTTCATCAGAGGCGAGCGTGCAGTGCTCGCGGGCGAACTGCTCGAATGCGGCGGTGTGGAACGTCAACTGGCGCAACCCCCGCATCCACGATGAGAGCCGCGTCAAGATCTGGCTCGCGTGCGACGAGCACCGCGACTATCTGCACGACTACCTCGCCAACCGCTCCTTTCCCGTGGTCGTGACGGCGCTGGATGAGACGCTCGACCGCCTGCCCCCGGTGACCACCGCGTGAGGGGCTGGCACTTCGCGTTCAATCGGCGCTGGTTCGGATACCTCGGCGCTGCTCTCGCCTTCGCGCTCGCCTGCGTGCTGCTCTCGCAGTGGCAGTTCGCCCGACGCGACGAGGCCGTCGTCGAGATCAACCGCGTCATCGACAACTACGAGGCGACACCCGTGCCCGTGACCGAGGCGCTGCCGCAGCTCGACGCGTTCGACGCCGACGACAAGTGGCTGCCGGTCACGCTCGAGGGCGAGTATCTCGTCGACAGCCAGGTGCTGGCGCGCAATCGCCCCTACAACGGCAATCCCGGCTTCGAGGTGCTCACTCCCCTGCTGACCGCCGACGGCACCGTCTTCATCGTCGACCGCGGCTGGCTGCCGAGCGGAACAAAGGACTACCCGGATGCCGTTCCGGCCCCGCCGGAAGGCCAGGTCACCGTGACCGCGCGCCTCAAAGCCGGGGAGCCGGCCCTCGCCGGGCGATCCGCCCCCGCCGGACAGGTTGCCACCGTCGAGTTGGAGCTCATCGCGAAGTCCCTCGACCACCCCGTCTACACGGGCGCCTACGGGCTGCTCGCCTCGGAGTCGCCGTCGGTGGCCGACATGCCCCTTCCTGCCGTCAAGCCTGCGCCCGACGAGGGCCCGCACCTCTCCTACGCCGTGCAGTGGATCGTCTTCGCCCTGTTCGGGTTCTTCGGACTCGGCTACGCCCTTCGTCAGGAGTACCGCCTCGTCAATGCCGACGACCCAGAGGAGCGGGCGCGCGCTGCCGTTCGGCGCGAGAAGGCGTCGAAGCGCTCCCGCAGCGACGCCGACATCGAGGACGAGCTGCTCGATCGCGTGTGATCAGCGTCACATGTCGTCGGCCTCCGCCACACTCAGCGGATGAGCGACTTCGATTTTCTGTACGGCAACTGGACCGTGGTGAACCGCCGCCTCCGCACCCTGTTCGCGGGCAGCACCGACTGGGAGGTGTTTCCCGGCACCCAGCATGCCCAGGAGCTGCTCGGCGGCGTCGGCAACATCGACGAGAGCGACTTTCCGACGAAGGGCTGGTCGGGCGCGACCCTTCGGCTCAAGAACCAGGAGACCAAGGAGTGGTCGATCTGGTGGGCGTCAAGCGCCACCGGCACGCTGTTCCCGCCGGTCGTCGGGCGGTTCGAGAACGGAAGAGGCGACTTCTACGGCGACGACACCCACGAGGGGCGCCCCATCAAGGCCCACTTCATCTGGTCGCAGATCACGCCGACCTCCGCCCGCTGGGAGCAGGAGTTCTCCGCCGATGGCGGCAAGACCTGGGAGACCAACTGGATCATGGAGCTCTCGAGGGCCTAGCTACGCGAGCGAGATGAGCTCGAGGTAGCCGGCGTTGTAGTGGTCCTCTGTGCCGTCGGGCATGATGAGCACGCGCTCTGGGTTGAGCGCCTCGACAGCGCCCTCGTCGTGGCTGACCAGCACGACGGCGCCGGTGAAGTTGGCCAGTGCTCCGAGGATCTCCTCGCGCGAGGCAGGGTCGAGGTTGTTTGTCGGCTCATCGAGCAGCAGCACGTTCGCACCGCTGACGACGATCATCGCGAGGGCGAGTCGGGTCTTCTCTCCGCCCGAGAGCACGCCGGCCGGATTGTAGCCGTCGTCGCCCGTGAAGAGGAACGAGCCGAGCACGCGGCGCGCCTCCATCTCGGTGATGTTGGGGCTCGAGGAGATCATGTTCTCGAGCACGGAGCGCTTCACGTCGATGGTCTCGTGCTCTTGCGCGAAGTATCCGATGCGAAGGCCGTGGCCTGGCACGATGCTTCCCGTATCTGGCTTGTCGACGCCCGCGAGCATCCTCAGCAATGTCGTCTTGCCTGCACCGTTGAGTCCGAGCACGACCACCTTCGACCCGCGGTCGATGGCGAGGTCGACGGCGGCGAAGATCTCGAGCGAGCCGTAGCTCTTCGACAGGTTCTCTGCCATGAGCGGCGTCTTGCCACAGGGCGCCGGCTCTGGAAACCGCAGCTTGGCGACCCGGTCGACAGCGCGCACCTCGTCGAGGCCGCTCAGCAGCTTCTCTGCACGCGCGACCATCTGGTGGGCTGCCGCTGCCTTCGACGCCTTCGCTCCGAACTTGGCCGCCTGTGCCTGCAGCACACCGGCCTTCTTCTCCGCGTTCTGGCGCTCCTTCTTGCGGCGCTCCTCGTCGGCGGCACGCTGCTTGTGGTAGTTCTTCCAGCCCATGTTGTACTGGTCGATCGTCTGGCGGTTCGCGTCGAGGTAGAAGACCTTGTTGACGGTCTCCTCGACGAGGTCGACATCGTGGGTGATCACGATCAGGCCGCCCTGGAAGTTCTTGAGGAACTCGCGAAGCCAGACGACAGAGTCGGCGTCGAGGTGGTTGGTCGGTTCGTCGAGCAGCATCGTGTCAGCGCCGGAGAACAGGATGCGGGCGAGCTCGATGCGGCGCCGCTGGCCACCAGAGAGGGTCGACAGCTGCTGGTCGAGGATGCGGTCGGGCAGGCTGAGGTTGGACGCGATGGATGCCGCCTCTGCCTCTGCCGTGTAGCCGCCGAGGGCGGTGAAGCGCTCCTCGAGGTTCGAGTACTTACGCATGGCCTTCTCGCTGACCGCGGAGTCGCTGCTGGCCATGTCGGTCATCGCCTGCTGCATGTCGATGACGATCTGCCCGAGACCACGCGCGTCGAGGATGCGGGTTCTCGCGAGGTCTTCCGGGTTGCCGCTGCGCGGATCCTGCGGAAGGTAGCCGATCTCGCCGGTGAAGGAGATGGTGCCGGCGGTCGGTTGAAGCTCGCCCGCCAGCGTCTTGGTCAGGGTCGTCTTGCCCGCTCCGTTGCGACCGACCAGCCCGATCTTGTCGCCCTTGTCGACGCGGAACGACACGCCGTCCATGAGGAGGCGCGCTCCGACGCGAAGTTCGAGGTCGTGAACGGAGAGCACAGGCAAAGTCCTATTGATTCATTGCGTTTCTACAACGCGAGAGGGGGGATCCAACGGGATAGTCTACTTGCCACAGCCCCGCACACTCATTCCCGCAAGGAGCACCGATGCCTCGCCTCACCCTCGCACTGGGGAGGCCGACCCTCGCAGACGAGCACTTCGAGCGCCGACTGCTCACCGATCTTGCACTGATGGGTGCTGGAGCCGCCCTCGTGGCCCTGGCGACCCAGCTGACCATCCCCCTCTGGCCGGTGCCCATGACGGCGCAGACCCTCGCGGTGCTGGTTGTCGGAGCAGGGCTCGGCGCGGCTCGCGGCGCCCTCGCCATCGTCGTGTACGTGGCCATCGGCGTGCTCGGGCTCCCCGTGTTCAGCGGTGGTGCCTCCGGTCTCGACACCCTCGCAGGCGGCACGGGTGGATTCATCCTCGGCTTCATCGCCACCGCGGCGGTCGCCGGGTGGCTCGCCCAGCGCCGATGGGACCGCAGGCTCCCGACCGGCCTCGCCGCTCTCGGCATCGCGGCCGTCGTTCCCTACCTCTTCGGACTCCCGTGGCTCGCTGCATGGCTGGGCTCAGTCGGCTTGCCGAACGACGTGCCATCGGTGGTCGCCGCAGGGCTCGCGCCCTTCGTCGTCGGAGACCTCGTCAAGGTCGTCGTCGCCGCCGTGATCCTGTGGCTTGCCTGGCGGGTGGCATCCCGTACGCGCTCGCGTGCGCAGGTCGAGGCCGATGCCGCCATGGGCAGCGAGTAGCTCAACCGCCGCGGGCGTCGAGAGCGTCGCCGAGCTGGTCGGAGTGCTGCAGCGCGAGCACCAGCAGTGGCACGCCATAGCCGAGCACGCCGGTGCCGGCACCGCGAGCAGCACGCCCCTCCTGGATGCGCTCGACCAGCCGCGACATCAACGGCACCGTCGTGATGGTCAGCGCGAGCACCAGCGCGATCCGGTCGCCGTCCACTCCGATGACCCGAAGCGGCCGGAACAGCGTCTGAAAGGCTGAGAGCAGCTCGCTCACCGTCGTCGTCAGACTCAGCAGCGATGCCACCAGCAGGATGA
>NZ_JBXMIS010000141.1:0-6786 GCF_057073975.1 Conyzicola sp.
AGCCTGACACAAAAAGAAGGGCGGGTCGATTCCTCGCCCGCCCCTTCGACTGGGGTGAACGACGGGGCTCGAACCCGCGACATCCGGCTCCACAAGCCAGCGCTCTACCAACTGAGCTACGCCCACCAGGCGGTTGGATCTGCTCCGTGGAGCAGACAACTCATCGATTGTATTACAGGTGCGGGGCGAACTGCTGCACCACGGCCGCCGAGATGGCCTGCACCTCGTCGGTGGTCGGTCCAGGGTCGGCCGTGAAGACCGCGCGACGGTAGTACTCGAGCTCGCGAATGGACTCGAGGATGTCGGCGAGGGCACGGTGGCCGCCGTCTTTCGACGGGGCATTGAAGTACGCCCGCGGGAACCAGCGCTTCGAGAGCTCCTTGATCGAGGAGACGTCGATGCTGCGGTAGTGCAGGTGCGAGTCGACGCGCGGCATGAACTTGTTGAGGAAGGCGCGGTCGGTGCCGATCGTGTTGCCGGCGAGCGGTGCCGACTGCGCACCGGGAACGAACTTCAGGATGTACTCGAGCACCGCGTACTCCGCGTCGGCAAGGCTGACGCCGGCGGGGATCTCGTCGAGCAGCCCGCTCGAGGTGTGCATGTCGCGCACGAAGTCACCCATCGAGTCGAGGGCGGACTGGTCTGGTTTGATGACGATGGAGAACCCGGGGTCGACGAGCTGGAGGTCGTAGTCGGTGATGACGACGGCGACTTCGACGAGCTCGTCGATCGTGAGATCGAGACCGGTCATCTCGCAGTCGATCCAGACAAGTCGATCGGCGGTGCTAGGCATCCTCGAAGTCTAGTTCGCGACGCCGACCTCGACGGGTGCGGTGCTCTTTGAGCCGAGTCTGGTAATACTTGACCCATGACTGAGTCCAAGCCCACCATTGCCCGCGGCGACGAGTACATCGTCTTCTACGCCGAGGGACCGTACGACGGCCGCAACGACCGCCGGATCTCGACCGATGGCTCCTGGGATGAGGAGCTGACGGTGCTCGTGGCACTCGACGGCAAGGAGACGCAGGTCGTCTACGGCTCGCCCGTCGCCCATGCGGTCGGCGACCAGGTGCAGGTCACCTACACGTTCGACCCGACGCACGGCGAGGCCCTCGAGGACCCCGACGAGCGCATCTCGGAACAGTAGAGCCCGCGGAGCGGTTGCACCTCTCGTGAACCTGCTCTTCTTCTCCTCGTCGTTCTGCGACCCGTGCATGCAGACCCGAGCCGTGCTCGCGCAGGTTGCCGCGCTGGTTCCCGCCGCACGGATCGCCGAGCTTGACGTGGCGCGCGAGACGGAAGAGGCGGAGCGGGCCGGCATTCGCTCGACTCCGACGGTTGTCGTGCTCGACGCCTCGAACCATGAGGTGTTTCGTGCGGAAGGCGTGCCGACCCTCAACCAGGTGCTCGCGGCGCTGGCGAAGGCGGTCTGAGCCAGCGGTCCGCTATTCTTGGACGCGCACGCGGCGGCAGCATCCCCCCGTAGCTCAGCGGAAGAGCACGCGGTTTCTACCCGCATGGCCGGGGGTTCGAATCCCTCCGGGGGGACTCACTGGGGTCGGCGCCGAGCGGGAAGGTCGGGAATCTCAGGACTCTCGCCCGACCTCAGCAGGTGTTTGCGAAACGCGCCGCGCGCGGGGCTGGGTTCAAGCCACAGCCTGTGCATTGGCCGTCGCGCTGGCTACGAGCGCCTCGCCACGCTAGAGACATGCAGATCCTGACCTACCGCGCCTTCACCACTCCGCAGCCCGACCCGTCGTCGGGCAACCCCGCCGGCGTTGTGCTCGACGCCGAGGGCCTCAACGAGGCCGACATGCTGCGCATCGCCGCAGACCTCGGGTTCAGCGAGACGGCGTTCCTCACCGGCATCTCGAGCGACGCGGCGCGCATCCGGTACTTCACCCCACGCGCGGAGATCGCGTTCTGCGGGCACGCGACCGTGGCATCCGGGGTTGCCCTTGCACGGCGGGGCGCCGGTCCGATCGTCGCCCTCACGACCAACGCCGGCGAGGTTCCTGTCGAGGTGACACCGGAGCACGCGACGCTCGTCGCCGTCGACACCACCGTGTCGCCGCTCGCCGCGAGCCTGGTCGACGAGCTGCTCGCCGCCCTCCGGCTCACCCGCGACGATCTCGACCCGGCGCTGCCTCCCGCGTTCGTGCGGGGCGGCAATCCGCATCCGATCGTCCCCGTGCGAGCGGGGGTGCTTGCGCGACTCGACCACGATGGTGAGGCGGTTCTTTCGCTGCAGGATCGCGAGGGATGGGATGGCACCATCCCGGTGGTGCACCGGGTCGACGCAACGCGGTTCGCCACCCGCAATCCGTTTCCGCGCGGCGGTATCCGCGAGGATCCGGCGACTGGTTCGGCCGCGGCCGGGCTCGGCGCCTACCTCCGCGCTGGAGGTCACGTCGAGACCCCGGCCATCGTCACCGTGTCGCAGGGCACGGAGATCGGCAGGCCCTCGGTCATCACCGTCGAAATCCCTGTCGAGGGGCGCATTCGCGTCACCGGTAGCGCAGAAGAGCTACGCGAGTAGCCTTGCGGCATGGCTGACAGCATTGCGCCTCGCGACCCCTCGCTGACCGATTCCGCGCTGCTGACCCGCATCCGCGAGTCGGTCATCGGCGACGACCAGGTCATGCGCGGCCCGTTCGGCGACCGACGCGTCACCTACGCCGACTACACCGCGAGCGGACGCGCGCTCGGCTTCCTCGAGGATTTCATCAGGGCGGAGGTGCTGCCCCGCTACGCCAACACCCACAGCGAGTCGAGTGGCACCGGGCTGCAGACGACGCGGCTGCGCGAGGACGCCCGCGGCATCATCCACCGCTCCGTCAACGGCGACGACGACTCTGTCGTCATCTTCGCCGGCAGTGGGTCGACCGCCGCGATCAACAAGCTTGTCGGCATCCTCGGCATTCGCATCCCCGCCGACCTCGACCGGCAGCACGGGCTGCGGCTGTCGATACCAGTCGACCAGCGCCCCGTGGTCTTCATCGGCCCCTACGAGCACCACTCCAACGAGCTGCCGTGGCGGGAGTCGATCGCGGATGTCGTGACGATTCACGAGACAGCCGACGGTCACATCGACGCAGCCCAGCTCGCTGCCGAGCTGGAGCGATACCGCGATCGCCCGCTCAAGATCGGGTCGTTCAGCGCAGCGAGCAACGTGACCGGCATCCTCACCGACACCCACGGAATCACTCGGCTGCTGCACGCCAATGGCGCGCTCGCGTTCTGGGACTTCGCCGCGGCCGCGCCGTATGTCGACATCGAGATGAACCCGTACGACGGCTCGGTCGACGCGAGGAAGGACGCCATCTTCCTCTCGCCGCACAAGTTCATCGGCGGCCCCGGCACCCCCGGGGTGCTCGTCGTGTCGAAGAAGGTGCTGACGAACTCCGTGCCGGACCTCGTCGGGGGCGGCACCGTCGCCTACGTCAACCCGGAGGAGCACCGCTACCTCACCGACCACGCTCACCGCGAGGAGGCCGGCACGCCGGCGATCATCGAGTCGATCCGGGCCGGGCTCGTCTTCGACCTCAAGAACGCCGTCGGCGTGCCAGAGATCAAGGCCCACGAGCACGACCTCCTTCAGCGCGCTCTCGCCGCGTGGTCGGCCGTGCCGACGATGGAGGTGCTCGGCAACCCGACTGCCGAGCGGCTCTCGATCGTGAGCTTCGTGATCCGCCGGCCGGGTGGAAGGTACATGCACCACAATCTCGTCGTCTCGATCCTCAACGACCTGTTCGGCATCCAGGCGCGAGGTGGATGCTCGTGCGCTGGCCCCTACGGACACCGCCTCCTCGGCATCGACCTCGAGCGCTCGCACGCCTTCGAGCGACAGATCGCCACCGGCTGCGAGGGAATCAAACCGGGATGGATCCGGGTGAACTTCAACTACTTCCTCAGCGAGCAGGTGTTCCGCTACATCGTCGAGGCCGTGGCGCTCGTCGCCGAGCACGGTCACAAGCTCACACCGCTCTACCGCTTCGACGCGGGCAGCGGCCTCTGGCGCCACGAGCGCGGCGCGATCGAGCCGCCGCTGCGCCTGTCGCAGCTCGCCTACGTTGACGGCGAGCTCACCTACCCGCACCACGAGGACACCGTGGGGGAGGAGGCGCTCGGCGGCTACCTGTCGTTCGCCCGCGAGCTGCTCGCCTCACTGCCGGAGCTCTCGGGCGAGAGCGTCGCGCACGAACTCGGCGACGACTTCGAGCACCTTCGCTGGTTCGACCTTCCCAAGGAGAGCCTCGGCAAGTCGGTCTAGCGTCGGGCGGATGGCAGACACCGCAGTGCTCTTCGACATCGACGGCACGCTCGTCGACTCCAACTACCTGCACGTCGAGAGCTGGGGGCATGCCTTCGCGATGCTGGGAATTCCGGTCGACGCGTGGCGCATCCACCGCTGTATCGGAGGACGAGCTCGCCCTGCTGCGCGACATTCTCGAGGTGGACGACCACGTCGCCCACGTGACCTCGAGCGGCGACGTCGAAGAGGCCAAGCCCGAGCCAGACCTTATCGAGGTCGCGCTGGGCAAGGCGGGGGTGGATGCGGAGCGCGCCATGCTTGTCGGCGACACGATCTATGACGTGATCGCCGCATCCCGGGCCGGAGTTCGCACAATCGGGGTGCTCTCTGGGGGCATCTCGGCGGCCGAGCTGCTCGACGCCGGCGCTGTCGCGGTCTACGACGACACGGCCGCTCTGCTCGCGTCGCTCGATGAGAGCCCACTCGCCGGTCTATTGGCCTAGCGTCACGTCGCTCTCGTCGTGCGAGAGCGGTCGATTGCGCCGACGAACGACGGCTCGGCAATGACAATCGGCACGCGGGGGACTCTTAGCTCTCGCTGCCGCCGTGGCCTGCCTCGTCGGCCGCCTGCTCACGGTCGATGCGGGTGAGCACCACCCGGGCGAACTCGTCATCGACGCCGCCATCGCGAACGGCCTGTGAGAGGGCGAGTCGCCGCGTGTCGTACGTCGTTCCGGTCGCAGCCGCGTGCTCGGCAGCGGCGAGGCCGCTCTTCGCCTCGGCATCCTCCTCCGCAGTGTCGACTGCCAGCGCCCGCGCGAGCAGCGGGAGGGTCGCGCCCTGGATCACGAGAGTGCCGATGGCCACGACGAAGGCGATGAACTGGATGGATGCGCGGCCAGGGAACGCAGCCCCCGTCGCCGTCGTGGCGGGAATCGCCCCCGCCGCGGCCAGCGTCACGATGCCCCGCATGCCCGTCCACGCCACGAGCAGCCGCTCCTTCCAGGTGAGCACGATCGGCGGCCGACGGTCGGGTCGTCCCTGCCGTCTGCGCACTCGGCGGGTCCAGGCCTGCCGCAGCCGAGCCCGGTTGCTGCGCTCGAGCTGCTTCGCACGCATCCTGACGCCGACCGCAGTACGGGTGAACACGAGGTACACGTAGGCGAGGCGAACGAGCATGACGACGAGCAGCACCAGGATGCCGACGACGATGGTCGCCCCGACCTGCTCCCCAGACTCGATGAGATCGTCGATGACGAACTTGAGCTGTAGACCGATGTAGGCGAAAACGAACGACTCGAGCAGCACGTCGAGCACGGGCCAGACACTGCTCTCCTGCAGTCGAGTCAGGTGCTGCGTCTTGAACCGGTTGCGCCGCTCGTCGTGTGCGGTGTTCACCGCCACGAAGAACCCGGCGAAGACGACGGCGAGCACTCCAGAGGCGTTCAGCTCCTCTGCCAGCAGGAACGCGGCAAACGGCACGAGAACGTTCACCGTGGTCTCCAGGGTGGGGTTGCCGAGTCGCCCGCGCACCCAGATGACGAGAGCCCCGAGCGCCAAGCCGACGATTGTGCCGACGAGCACGCCGTAGCCGAACAGCAGCACGGGCTGCTCGATGAACGTCTGCTCACCCGTGGCGGCCGCCACGGCAACGGAGAAGATCGCGAGGGCGGTGGCGTCGTTGACGAGGCTCTCGCCGGTGAGGATGGCGATGACCTTCCTGCTGAGACCCAGCTCCTTGCCGTGGGTGACTGTCGTCACAGTGTCAGGCGGGGACACGGTCGCCGCGAGCACGAGCGCCCCGGCCGCGCCGATGCTCGGCAGCAGCCACGACGTGAGCCCTGCGACCGCGGCCGTCGTGACGAGCACGAGACCGAGACCAAGGCCGACGATCGGGCGGAGGTTGCGAATGAAGCTGAAGAACGAGAAGCTCTGCGTCGCCGAGTAGAGCAGCGGCGGCATCACGAGGCCCAGGATGAGCTCTGGCTCGAGCTCGAGCCGCTCGATGCCGGGAATGAACGACACTCCCGCCGCGATCACGACGATCACGAGCCCGGCCTGAATGCCCTTGCTCCTCGCGAAGGCGGTCAGCGCAACTGCGCCGATGACGACGAGAAGGAGCAGTGCCTCACCCATGCGGGCCAGCCTAATCAGCCCGCATTGGCCTGACATACTGCCGGGGGATTAGCTATCCCGGCTGGAAGCACTCCACCGCGTCATCTATGAGCCAGAACTCGCCGATCGGGTAGAAGCGCTGCTTGGCGACGATCATGCGCTTGGTGCGGAACCGGACCGATCGCGCCGTGGCTCGTGGGGCTGGCGGCACTGGGTGCGCCCGTGCTGTTCCTCGTGGATTGGACGCGCAAGCAGCTCTGACGGCGGACGCGTACCGATGCCCGAAGACCTTTCGGACGACGTCGCCCCTCAGGGCTCGCGCGGCAGCTGCTCGACGAGCCGCATGCTCGCGCCGACCACGCCTTGGAGTCCCGGGCCTCCGGCGGTTGCGCCGGTGAGGTACAGATTCTCGAACG
>NZ_JBXMIS010000142.1:0-6893 GCF_057073975.1 Conyzicola sp.
GCCGGTGGGCTTGCGGCGTGCACGCCCACCGCCTCCTCGAACTCCGCCGACATCGAGGCCGATGAGCCTGGTGAGAGCACAGAGCAGGATGGCAGCACACAGGGAGCCATCGTCGCGGGCACCGGCGAATATGCGGTGCCCGGCGACACCGCGATCGGCGGGTACGAGCTGCCCGACGTGCAGCCCGACGGCTGCACCTGGACGCTCTACCAGGACGAGGCCGTCGTCGCCGAGAACCAGGGCGGCACGGTCTTCATCACCGACGTGACAACGCGCTTCGTGACCGACGGCTGCCCCGACTGGGTGCAGTTCGAGTAGCAGACGTTCTCGCATCATCCCGAATTCTCAGCATTTCGCGCCTAGCCTGAGAGCATGAGCGAGCCCACCTACACTGCGGCCATCGGAGCCGGGCGGGCGATGTTCGCGGCACTGCGGGTCAGGCCGTCAGCGAGGGGTGCAGAGAACATCCCAGACACCGGCGGTGCCGTCATCGCCATGACGCACTTCGGCTACCTCGAGTTCGCCCTCGTCGAGTGGGTGACGTGGCTGCACAACCGCCGACGCATCCGGTTCATGGCGAAGAAGCCGGTCTTCGACAAGCCGGTCGTCGGCTGGCTCATGCGCAGCATGCGACACATCTCAGTCGACATGACGGCGGGAGCCGATGCCTACGCCGAGGCGGTCGCGGCACTGCGCAACGGGGAGCTCATCGGCGTGTTTCCCGAGGCCGGCGTCAGTGCGTCGTTCACCGTGCGCGAGCTGAAGACGGGTGCTGCGCGCCTCGCAGCCGAGGCCGGCGTCCCGCTCATTCCTGTGGCGGTGTGGGGCGGCCAGCGGCTCATGACCAAGGGCCACCGTGTACGGATGCGGGAGCGCTTCGGCATACCCGTCACCTTTGCGTTCGGCACCCCGCTCTCTGTCGCCGGCGACCCGCGCGAGGCCACCCTTCAGCTGCGCTCGGCCCTCGAGTCGCTCGTCGCCGACCTGCAGGCCGACTACCCGGTCGACGGGGCCGGCCAGTGGTGGCAGCCGCGGGAGCTCGGCGGAACAGCGATGTCGCGGGATGAGGCGACCGCCCTCGAGGCGGAGATCGCCGCGCGCCGCGCGGCCCGCTAGAACCCGCCGTGTCAAGCCGTCGGCGTCGGTGGCTCGTAAACCGTACGCTCAGATCATGACGACGACGATTGCAGTGTTCCACGGAGACATCGCCGAGTTCGAGGCGGATGTCATCGCGCATGCGGCCAACAGCTCCCTGCTCAGCGACAGCGGCGAGGAGGGCGCCATCCACCGGGGCGGCGGCCCGGAGATCATCGCCGAGATCCAGCGCATCCGCGATGTCAAGCTCACCGACGGCCTGCCCGCCGGCGAGGTCATCTCCACCAACGCGGGAGACCTGCCAGCGAAGTGGGTCGTGCACACCGTCGCTCCGGCGTTCGACGAGGAGAACGTCGAGACCCTTCGCTCGTGCTACATCGAGTCGATGGACCTCGCCGACAAGCTCGGGGCCTTCACCATCGCCCTTCCGGTTCTTGGCCTTGGCGTTCACGGCTGGCCCCTCGAGGAAGCCGTCCGCCACGCAGTGGAGGCCGTCGCCTCGACGGAGACGCACCTCACAACCGCCACCTTCGTGGTTGAGTCAGACGATGTCTATGCCGTGCTGGTCTCGGCCGTCGAGGCGACCGTCAACACCGGGCACGCGGACGACAGGTAGACCCAGGCGCTAGCGAGCACTCCCGAAGAGCAGCATCGCGAGCGACCAGGAGAACGCGACAACGCCGAGCATCATGCCGACGATCGCGAAACGACGGCGGTTGACCCGCAGCCACAGGTCGACGCCTCCGATGACGAGCGCGGCGGCCGCCGGAACCCATGCCACCTCGTCGAAACCAGGAGTGAAGAACAGGACGACAGCGACCGCACCGAAGACGATCGATGCGATTCCGAGCCCTTCAAGTCGGATCTCTCGCCCAGAGGCACGGGTGCCGACGGATCCGAATGCGTCGTTTCGGGTGTCGCTCACCATCGGCTGTCCTCTCGCTCGTGGAACAGCCACAACCTTCCCTCAACGCGCTGGGCAGCGCCCCTGCGGGGAGTGGGTGTTGCCTGTGCGACGGCGCTAGAACTCCTCGTGCGTCTCCGGGTCTCCGCCCCACAGGCGGCCGGACTCAAGCCCGGAGATCGCGGCGACCTCCTCGTCGCTGAGCTCGAAGCCGAATATGTCGAGGTTCTCGCGCTGGCGCGCAGCATCGCCAGACTTGGGAATAGGCACAACCCCGAGCTGCACGTGCCAGCGCAGCACCGCCTGGGTCGGTGTGACCCCGTGGGCGGCAGCGATCGTGGTCACGACCTCTTCGCCAGAGACCTCCTTGCGCCGCGCGAGCGGGCTCCAGCCCTCTGTCACGATTCCCTTCGAGGCGTGGAAGGCCCGCAGCTCTGCCTGGGGGAAGCGCGGGTGCAGCTCGACCTGGTTGACCGTGGGAAGCACGCCCGTCTCCGCCTCGAGGCGCTCGATGAACGCTGGGGTGAAGTTGCTGACGCCGATGCTGCGCACGAGGCCGCGCTCGCGCAACTCGATCATCGCCTTCCAGCTCTCGACGTACTTGTCCTGCTTTGGCAGCGGCCAGTGGATGATGTACAGGTCGACGACGTCGAGGCCGAGGTTGCTGCGCGACTCCTCGAAGCTCGCAAGGGTCTCGTCATAGCCGTGATGGCGTCCGGGCAGCTTCGTCGTGATGAAAAGCTCGTCGCGACGGCCGGAGCGTCGCACCGCCTCGCCAACCTCTGCCTCGTTCTTGTAGTTGAGGGCAGTGTCGAGCAGTGTGTACCCGGATTCGATGGCTGCCTCGATCGCCGAGATGCCCTCCTCACCCGTGAGGTTGTACGTGCCGAGGCCGATGGCCGGGATGCGGTTTCCGTCAAGGAGCTGGTGGTGTGGCGTGGTCATCTCTCCAGTCTGCACCCTAGGGTTGGGAGCGTGATCGAGGTCTGGATATTCGACATCCTGCTGGTGCTGCTGCTGCTCGCATATGGCAGCTTCGGATTTCGAAACGGAGCGGCCTACGCGCTCGGTGCCGTGATCGGACTCGTGGTCGGATCGCTGATCGCCTACCTGCTCGTTCCCGTCATCGGCAACCTCATCACCAACTCGACCGTGCGCGTGATCGTGGTGATTGCGATCGCCGTCTCGCTCATGGCCGGTGGGCATGCCGCGGGAACATCGATCGCGACGATGATCGACCGGTCGGTGACGGCACGCAGTCTCAAGATCGCCAACCGCATCCTCGGCGCGGTCGTCAACTTCGTCGCCGCCTCGCTCGTGGTCTCCCTCCTCGCCTCCGGGCTCGCGAGCTTCGGCATCCCTCCCGTCTCGCGTGTACTCGCCAGCTCCCTCGTGCTGCGCACCATCTCTGCCATCACCCCCGACCCGGTCGAGGCCTTCCTTGCTCAGGTGCGGTCGGCGATCATCAGCGACGGCATCCCCGTGATCACGGAGGCACTCGGCGGAATCACCGAGCCACCGGTGCTGCCAGACAACGTCGACACCGGCAATGCGGCGCTCACCGCAGCAGCCCAGTCGGTCGTGCGCATCACCGGAACCGCCGCCGCCTGCTCGCAGAACCAGTCGGGCACCGGCTTCGTCGTCGCAAACGAGCGGATCGTGACGAACGCCCACGTCGTCTCAGGCGTGACGGAGGCCGTGGTCGAGACCCCCGGCGGACAGGCCCTCAGCGCGACCATCGTCTACTTCGACCCCGTCGACGATCTCGCCGTGCTCGCGGTGCCTGGACTGGATGCCTCCCCGCTGACCCTGGGAGACACCGTCGCCACGGGTGCCACCGGCGTCATCGACGGCTACCCCTGGGGCGGGCCGTTCGTGACAAGCGCGGCAGAGGTGCTGTCGGTCAACACAGCCCAGGTCAACGACATCTACAACTCGAGCGCCAATCCGCGCGAGGTCTACTCGCTCGCGACGACCGTCAACGAGGGCGACTCCGGCGGGCCATTCCTCACGCAGGATGGCGTGGTTGCCGGCGTGGTGTTCGCCAAGAGCGCCGACACCGCCAACCTCGGCTATGCGATGACGATGGCAGAGCTCCAGCCCGTCGCCGAGCAGGCGGCAGCGCTGACTAGACCAGTGCCGACTGGGGAGTGCTCACGGGGCTGACCGCCTGACGCGCGCGCACATGCAGCACGGTGCCGAGAATGATGAGGCCCTGACCGGCGATGTAGAACACCATGATGGTGAAGTTCATCTGCCAGAACTCGAAGTCAGGGTAGAACAGTCGGAACGCCAGCAGGGTGTCGGACACGAGGAAGAGCGCTGCACCGACTGCCACAAACCGGTTCGTGCCGAGAGCGGCCGCGGAGGCGGTGGCGAGCACGAGACCGTAGCCAGCGACGGGAATCAGCAGCGACCCGATGTACGGCGCGAGGATCGTGATGAGAGCGAACCACCATGCCGCGAAGACGAGGGCGAACAACGGCACGGTGCGCTGGCGCAACGGCCAGGCGAAGAGCACGAGGTAGGCGACGTGCGCGAGCATGAAGGCGCCGAGACCGAGGAGGAACCCGAGGTCGCCCGGCGACTCGAGCAGAGCATCGCCGAGCCAGGACAGCACGATCGCGACGACGCCGAGCAGCACCACGAGGCCGCGGCGCACGGGCAGTTCGAGCAGGAAGCCCACGAGGAGCGCCGGCATAATGGCCAGCTTGCTGTAGGTCGACCCGTCGTGCCAGTCGATGAACAGGGTGATCAGGTGGATAGCACCGACGATCATGAAGGGAATGAACCCTCGAGGAACGGCCATGCTCAGTCTTTCTCCGATTGGTCCATCCACCATTCTGTGTACTCTATTGCACGCCCGTCGGGGGCAAACCGGATTATCCAGAGATTGCTGTAGGCCGGCCCATCGACGTAGGTGGTCTGGGCGGAGACGACGGCGAGATCCTCGCTGTCGACCACCGCCGACCAGGTGAATTCCGTCTCACCGGGGGCGTCGGCCGCCGCGAGCCAGCCCGCCACGATGCCGTCGTGACCGACCCACGGCTCGGCGAACGGTGCCGTGTAGTACTCGGCCTCCTCGGTGAACAGCACGCGGATGTCGTCAGGAGCGTTCGACTCCCATGCGGTGCGGTAGCCCGCCATCCAGGTCTCAATTCGCTGTGCCATGCTCCCGTTCTACCGCGAGAACCCGCCGGCGACCAGAGTCGGAACTGACTACAGGCCGAACGAGCCGATCGTGCTCGCGAGGATCGAGTAGGTCATGCCGGCGAAGCCGCCGACGGCAACGAGCCCCGCTCCGATCGTCCACGCGAGCTGCACGCGCGCGGCAGAGCGCACCTCGCTGCGTAGTCTCTCGAACCGCTCGCGCTGGCCGCTGGGCTCGACGGACACCACGGTGCCATCGTCGTACCAGGTGGATGCGAGGGATGCCGCGGCGCCGAACTCCGCGACGTCGCCGGGGGCGAGCGCGCGCTTGTGACGCAGCAGCCACGCAACGAGGTGCGACGACTCGAGCACCGCGACATCCCGCTGCTTCTCGCGAACAACAAGGCTCTTTGGCGCGACGACCGCGAGGATGCCGGATACCTCGACGGGCCGACCGGCCGCGGCCGTCAGCAGGCGCTCGGCGCGGCCCATCTCGTACTCCATGTCACGAATGTGCGGATACCGCACCCCAGCAACGAGGAATGTGCGCTGCGAGGCCCAGACGTCTGACCCCGTGTGGTTGCGCGTCGACACGACGAAGACGCCGCTCGGGCCGATCACGAGATGGTCGATGTCGGCGTGGTCGATATCGACGGGCAGGGCGTGCAGCACGTGCCATTCCGGGCCAAGACGGTCGAGCGCCTCACCGACCTCGATCTCGCCCACAACGCCGCGGTAGAGCGGCTGTGTCTCCACGCTCAGCGGGCTGACGCCGAAGATGCGGGCCACCCGGGAGCGCGAGGGAACCTGCTCCTGCTGGCGCAGGAGCTCGCCGATGGCGACATGACCGGCACGGCTCTCGAAGGAGCCAGTGGTATCGGCGGCACGGTCGGTGGACGACACGTCTCCGTCAGTCATCATGTGGCCCTCACTTGCGAGCCTGGCTGGATAGCGCACGGGTGGTGTGCTCGCTATCCAACTGTGGACTCTCGCCCCGAATGCCACTACCCCCAAAGGTGAGGGCGCTGCGACTACTGCTGCATTCCGCGCGGCAGGTCGCGGGTCGTGACGAGATGGAGGCGCTGGGTCGGCCTGGTCAACGACACGTAGAGGGCTGCCGCACCTCGCTCGATCTCCGACACGATGAGCGCCGGCTCGACGACGACAGCGGTGTCGAACTCCAGGCCCTTCGCATCGGCGGGAGTCATGAACGCGATCGGTCGTACGAGGCCAGCCGGGCCACGGCCCGCCGAGTCGCCGAGAGTCGGGGCGAGCTCGGCGAACAGGGCGTCAATCTGCGAGGCACTGGCGATGACGGCGATCGTTCCGCCCTCGTCGATCGCCCGGTCGGCGGCAAGCACCTCGTTCAGGGTCGCGGCGACATCCGTGGAGCGGTGCACTGCCACCGGCCACTCGCTGTCGCGCACCGCGCTCGAGCGGGTGATGGCGAGGCCGTGGGCGAGCGCCATCGACTCGGCGACCGCTGCGATCTGCGCCGGCGTTCGGTAGTTGACGGTCAGTTCCTCTATGCGCCAGTTGTCTCGGCCGAAGGAGGCGAGGGCCTGCGTCCACGTGGTGGCGCCGGCTGCCGCGCTCGCCTGCGCCACATCCCCGACAATGGTGAACGACTTCTGCGGTCCGCGGCGCTGCAGCAGACGCCACTGCATCGGCGAGAGCTCCTGGGCCTCGTCGACCACGATGTGCCCGAAGGCCCAGGTGCGATCGGCCGCTGCGAGTTCTGCCG
>NZ_JBXMIS010000143.1:0-5628 GCF_057073975.1 Conyzicola sp.
ACCACGGCGGGTGCCAGTCCGTTGCATCCCAGTCGCGCGCGCCCCATCCGCGGCCAAATCGCTCGTGGCCGTATACGCCCCGACCGAACGTCTCGCGACCTGATCGGCGGGCGCTACGGCGGGACGGGCGGTGCATCACCCGATCGTAGCCGCGCGGTCGTGCCTGCGGCATCCACTGGGCAGACCCTTCGCCGTACTCCCTCGGGAGTACGCGGGCAAAGAAGAAGGCCGCGGAGGGTGGAGCCCCACGCGGCCTTCTAGCTCCTCGACTTGGACTCGAACCAAGAACCTATCGATTAACAGTCGATTGCTCTGCCAATTGAGCTATCGAGGATTGCTGAAACAGCTTGTGTACTTTACCAAAGGTTTTGACGGCCGAGAAACCGAGGGCCCCCTAAGCCTTCACAAGGTACGTCGGAGAGGCTACAGCAGTCGGAGGGGCGATGAGCGCAGGGAGGCCGTCGTCGCCGAGCGTGAAGCTCGCGATCGAGTTCGAGAGCTGGTTGGCGACATGCAGGATGCGGCCGTCGAGGGCGAGATGCCGGGGCCAGTCACCCTCGCTCGATGCGGAGCCGATGGATTCGAGCTCTCGGCCGTCGACACTCGCGCGCATGACCCCGATGCGGTTGGATCCGCGCAGAAGCGCGTAGACAAACCCGGCGTCGGAGATGACGAGGCCGGCCCCCTGGTCGGTCGGCTCCGCTCCCGGAACCGCGATCGTCTCGACGAGGTGCAGCTCTCCACCGCGCCACTCGAGCACGAGCAGCGTTCGGCTGTGCTCGCCGAGCACGTAGAGGAGGCCCGATGGATGCCTGGCAAGGTCGCGAGGCCCCGTTCCGGCTGGCAGCGGGAATGCTGCCGTTCGCACCAGCTCGCCATCGACGAGGCTGTGCACAAGGAGCAGGTCGGCACCGAGGTCTGCACTGATGACGACGCCATCCGCGATCTCGATGGTCGCGTGGGCGTGCGGGCCGTCCTGGGCCGGGTGGGGACCGCTACCGTGCGATGCGAGGGCCGTGCCGAGGGAGAGCGGCTCGCGCTGCAGCACCCCGAGCGATCCGTCGAAGTAGTTGGCCACGACGACGGTATCGCCGTAGATGCCGATGTGGCACGGCCACGTTCCGCCGGTCGCGGCACGCCCCGTCACCGTGTGTGTCTCGCGGTCGATGGCGACGATCTCCCCGCTGCCCTCGAGTGCCGCGTACAGCGTCTGCGGTGTCGCAGCGAGGAATGACGGGGAGACGAACGGGAGGCTGAACGACTCGTCAAGGGCAAGGGAGCCGTCGTCGCGGGAGTGCAGCTGCACGATCCCGGGAGCGCTCCCATTCATGTCGGCACTGTAGCCGCCGATAAACCATTTGGACACGGTCAGTACCCTGCCACAGGGTCGACCACGCCGACGAATCGGCCGTCACCGAGGAACGCATTCACATTGAGCCGGATGCGGTTGGCCAGCAGCGGTGCCGTCATCGCCGGTGTGTCTGCCGAGTGCGAGGTGATCAGGCACCGCGGCTCCGCCCACAGCGGGTGTCCGTCGGGAAGCGGCTCCGGATCCGTGACGTCGAGGCCTGCACCCGCGATCGACCCGGAGGCAAGCGCATCGACGAGCGCGTCGGTGTCGATGAGGGCTCCCCGCGCGATGTTGACGAGAACCGCAGAGTCCTTCATCGCCCGCAGCTGCGCCTCGCCGATCAGCCGGGCCGTCTCCCCCGTGCTCGCTGCGGCGAGGATGACGACATCCGCCGTCGGAAGCACCTCGTCGAGCAGATCGGCGGTCACGGTGCGCTCTGCACCAGCGAGCGGCACCGCAGAGCGGCGCACAACGGTGATCCGCACGTCGAAGACCGAGAGGAGCCGGATGATCTCCGTGGCGATACCGCCCGCTCCAACCAGCACGACGTTCCTGCCGTAGAGCGACGACCCGCGCTTGTCGACCTCCCAGGAGGTCGCGCGGCTCTTCTCAGGAAAATTGCGCAGCAGGGCGAGCGCGAGAGCCACCGCCTGCTCGGCGACCGGCTCGGAGTACGCACCCTTCGCGCTGGTCCACAGCGGGCGGCCAGAGGGGTAGTCGGCGAGGATGTCGGCGAAGGCGTCGACGCCGGCCCAGGGCAACTGCACCCACTCCACCGTCGGGTGCGCATCGAGGATCGCCCGCAGCTCGTCTGCCTGCTTCTCAGAGAGCCACACGATGCCGCGGGTTGCTGGGCCGAGCGGCTCGACGGTTCCCCCGCCGGCCAGCACGGCGTCGACGAAGACCGGGTTGGGGCGCGGTAGCACGGCGATCGGGCCGGGAGTGGGCCGCAGGGCCTCCGGCAAAGCGGTGTGGTGCTCGGCGGCCAGGTCGTAGTGCTGCCCGGTGCCGCGGGTCACGCGCCGGCTCTCCCGCGCTTGGGCTTCGGGGCCGGGAGGGCGTCTGCGGTGGCCTGCATGGCATCCCGAACCCACTCCGCGTTCTCGAGCAGGTCGCCCGGCACCGAGTGGTAGTCCTTCGAGCCCGGGTAGGCGGGCGCGAGCTGCGTTCCCTCGAGGTAGGAGGGTTCGACGGCACTCGGCTTGATGAACAGGATGTCGTCGCACACGAACGCGGTGACCTTGCCGTCGACGTACACGCAGTACTCGCCGAACATCTTCGCCGTGCGCACGTCAAGGCCGGAGAGCTGATCCTCGATGTAGGCGATGGTCTGCTCAGACGTCGACACGGGAGTCCTCCAGCTCTCTGCCGAGATCCCGGGTGCGGGCGAGCGTCGCCACATACGGGTGGTGCGGGTCGGCGAGAACCTCGTCGAGGTCTCCGTTGGCCACCACCATGCCGTGGTACATCACAAGCACCCGGTTCGACAGGTTCTGCAGCTCGTGGAGGTTCGAGGTGACAACGAAGGCAGAGAAGTCGAGGTCGGACTGAAGCTCGTGGATGATGTCGATGATCGCGGGACGCGCCGTGACATCCACCCCAGAGGTCGGGTCGTCGGCGATGAGCAGCTCTGGCTCGAGCACGAGCGCTCGCGCGATGGCGATGCGCTGGCGCTGCCCGGCGCTGAGCTCGTAGGGGAACTTGTTCATGGTTCCCATGGGAAGGCGAACGGCGTCGACGAGGGTTGCCACGATCATGCCGGCGCGTCGCTGGTTGAACTTGCGGTCGCTGGCGAATATCGGCTCGGCGATCGACTCCCCCGCGGTCAGGTGCGGCACAAGGCGCGCGCCCGCTCCCTGGGGCACGTAGCCGATGCGCGACACGACCTTCTCCCGCTGGCGATCGCGCACCCGCCGCATCTGCGTTCCCAGCACGGTCACCGACCCTCCGCTGATGCGGGGAGATGCCGGTACGTCGAGGTCGCCCTCGCCCGCGAGCACGCTGGCGAGGGCGCTCTTGCCAGAACCGCTCTCTCCGATCACCGCGAGAGTCGTGCCGCGCGGGATATCGAAGGTGGCCCCGCTGACGGCAGGAGCGACCGGGGCGGCCCGTCGCTGGTGGAACCGAATCGACAGGTCGACCGCCGAGACTGCTAGAGACGGATCGGCGTGTGGCATGTAACCCATTCTGCCCGACGGGGAGTCACTCAGTCTGCCGCCTGCAGGGCGTGCAGGGCGTCTCTTCTCGCCGCCTGGGCGACCGGATCCGGCACGGGCAGTGAGGCGAGCAGACGCTGGGTGTACGGATGCCGCGGCGCGCCGAGCACCTCTGCACCGGTGCCCTCTTCAACGAGCTCTCCGTGGTACAGCACGGCAATACGGTCGGCGAGCAGGTCGACCACCGCAAGGTCATGGCTGATGAAGAGCGCCGCGAAGCCGAACTCCCGCTGCAGCTCGGAGAACAGCTCGAGCACGCGTGCCTGGACGGAGACGTCGAGCGCGCTCGTCGGCTCGTCGGCGATGAGCAGCTTCGGCCCGAGGGCGATAGATCGTGCGAGCGAGGCGCGCTGCCGCTGGCCGCCGCTGAGCTCATGCGGGAACCGGTCGACATAGGCGCTCGGCAGCTGGACTGCGTCGAGCAACTCCATGACGCGGGCCCTGCCAGCCGCCGTGTTCGCGACCCGGCCGTGCACGACGAGCGGCTCTGCGATTGCCTGGCCGATAGTGAGCAGCGGGTTGAAGCTCGACGCCGGATCCTGGAAGACGAAGCCGATCTCGCTGCGGACGGGCTTGAAGTCGCGCTCGCGCACGCCATTCATCTCGTGGCCGAGCACCTGAAGCGACCCGCCGGTCACGCGGGTGAGCCCAGCGATCGCGCGGCCGATGGTCGTCTTGCCAGAGCCGCTCTCTCCAACGAGGCCGAGAACCTCACCCGGCTGGATGCTGAAGCTCACGTCGTTGACGGCACGGAACCCACCGCGGCCGAGTCGACCCGCGTACTCGATGACGAGTCCGTCGGCGACGACAACCGGCTCTGCCGCGGTGCGCGACGCCGCGCGAGCGGCGGTGGCGGCTGCCCCGGTGCCGAGCTTCGGCACGGCGGCGAGAAGCTTCTTGGTGTACTCGTGCTTCGGCGCGCTGAAGAGCTCGCGAGCCGACGCCGTCTCGACGACCTCGCCGTTGTACATGACCGCGACACGGTCGGCGAGGTCGGCGACGACACCCATGTTGTGGGTGATGATGACGACCGCCGTGCCGAACTCGTCGCGCACCCGGCGGAGCAGGTCGAGGATCTCCGCCTGCACCGTCACATCGAGCGCCGTGGTCGGCTCGTCGGCAACGATGAGCTCTGGCTCGAGCACGAGCGCCATCGCGATGACGACACGCTGCTTCTGGCCGCCGGAGAACTGGTGCGGGTAGTAGTCGACCCGCTTCTCCGGTTCGGGAATGCCGACCGTTCGCAGTATGTCGATGGCCCTCGCTCTCGCCTCTGCTCGCGAGACGGCACCGTGGGCACGGAGCCCCTCCGCGATCTGCCAGCCGACCGTGAAGACCGGGTTGAGGGCAAGAGAGGGCTCCTGGAAGACCATGGCGACATCCACACCGCGCACCTGGCGCAGCTGGGACTTCGAGAGCGCGATGACGTTCTGGCCGTTGACGAGAACCGCGCCCCGCGTCACTGCGGTCTCTGGCAGCAGTCCGAGAATCGTCTTGGCCGTCACGGTCTTGCCGCTGCCGCTCTCGCCGACGATCGCGAGCACCTCGCCGGGGTTGACGGCAAGGCTCACGTCGTCGACCGCGACGACGTCGCCGCCGTCGGTGGCGAAGGTCACCTTGAGGTTCTGGATGTCGAGGGCGGTCATGGCAGGTCCATCCTGTTCGCGGGAACCACCGCGTCGATACTGCCGCCCGGCATGGCAGAGGAGGACGCCGTCAGCGCCGGCGTGCCGTCTGCCTTTCGGCGCGTGCGCAGCCGCGGGTCGGCGAGGTCGTTGAGGCTCTCGCCGACGAGGGTGATGCCGAGCACGACGAGCACGATCGCAAGCCCTGGGAAGATCGAGGTCCACCAGATGCCGCTCGTGACGTCGGAGATCGACTTGTTGAGGTCGTAGCCCCACTCCGCCGCCGAGCTCGGCTCGATGCCGAACCCGAAGCATCGCCAAGCCGATGACCGGCAAGGAGAAGGATCTCGACGACGGCGTCAAGCTCACGCAAGCGGGCATGGCGTTCGGCACGCCGATCTACATGGCGCCCGAGCAAGCGCTCGGCAATCCGATG